>CAMPBE010000027.1 GCA_946636615.1 uncultured bacterium
TTATAAATTTGTTGTATTAAAACTGTTTTAAAAATCTTTCGTCATTATTGAAAAATAATCTTATATCATCAACGGCATATTTCAGCATTGCAAGACGTTCTACACCCATGCCGAATGCAAAACCTGAATATACATCAGGATCAATACCAACACCTTTTAATACGTTCGGGTCAACCATTCCGCAACCTAAAACTTCCAACCAACCGGTACCTGAGCATGTTCTGCAGCCTTTTCCTTCACACATTATGCACTGAACATCAACCTCAGCAGATGGTTCAGTGAACGGGAAAAAACTGTTTCTAAATCTTGTTGGTCTGCTTGAACCAAAATATATTCTAATAAATTCGTTCAAAACCCCTTTTAAATCACCAAAAGTAATATCTTTATCAACATATAAACCTTCAATTTGATGGAAAAAATTATTCTTTCTGGCATTGATATTTTCGTTTCTATAAACACGACCAGGGGAAATTACCCTTATAGGAGGATTTTTACCTTCCATTGCATGAATTTGAGCGCCTGAAGTCTGGCTTCTCAAAACAACATTGCTTGCCAATTCTGTATAAAAAGTATCTTGAACATCACGAGCAGGATGATCTTTTGGAACATTCAACATATCAAAATTATAATATTCCGTTTCAACTTCAGGTGAATGCTCTTGAGGAACTACCGAAAATCCCAAACTTTGGAATATAGATACAATTTCATTTGTTGTAGATGTTAAAAGATGAACTCTGCCTTGAGGAGTGTATTTCCCAGGAAGAGTGATGTCTATTCTTTCTTTCATCAATTTTTCATTTAATTCTTTTTTATAAAATTCTTCATGTTTAGCTTTTAAAGCATTTTCAAGTTTTTGCGTAATCTCGTTTGCCAAAGCTCCAACAACCCTTTTATCCTCATCAGATAAATTTTTAAGATTTTTCTTTATCTCATTAAATTCACCTTTACGGCTTAAATATTTTCCTCTTACTTCTTCTAACTCTGCTATTGTGGAAACTTTTGTTAAATCTTCTGTTGCATTAGCATATATTTTTTCTAATTGTTCTTTCATGAATGCCTCTTATTAATTTCATGAGATTCTTCGGCTGTTCGTCATTCTGAGCGTAGCGAAGAATCTCTTAATTTATCAGCCTCAGAATGACATAAAAATATTATATTAAATTTGACATTTTCTCTTGTCCTATTGTTGTTGTTGGACCATGTCCTGAATAAACTTTGATTTTATCATCTAGTTTAAATAGTTTATTTTTAATACTGTCAGACAATTTTTTAAAATCACCGCCAAACAAGTCGGTTCTTCCAACACTGCCTCTAAATAAAGTATCCCCCGAAAACAACTTGTCGTCAATAAGATAGCAAACGCCGCCCTCTGTGTGCCCGGGGGTCGCAATTACTTTAAAATTCAAATTTCCGACCATTATTTTATCTCCGTCTTTTACATAAAATTCGTATTTTGGCGGAATACTATCCGGTTGGTTGAACATTCTAGTAAATTCATTAATATTATCTGAAACTATTAAATCATTATGATTTATAACAGCTTTTGCATTCAATGCTTTTTTTAAATCATTAAGCCCCATAATATGATCAAAATGTCCATGGGTTAAGAAAATATATTCAATATCATAACCATTTGCAGCCTCTGAAATTTCAGGTAAATTTTCTGTAGCATCAATCAAAACACCTTTTTTAGATGTTTCATCAAGAACCAAATACATATTGTTTTCCAAAAAACCTGCTACAAACGTTTTTATAATCATTATTTTCTAACCAAATCAAAAATCTCTTTACAAATTTTGAAAAGTTCTTCAGCTTTATCCAAAGCTATCATATTCGGACCGTCACAAAGCCCTTTATCAGGATCCGGATGAACCTCAAAAAATAAGACATTAGCTCCTGCAGCCATTGCAGCTTTTGCTAGCGTCGGAACAAATCTTCTATCTCCGCCGGAGCATGTTCCCTGCGCACCCGGAAGCTGAACACTGTGTGTAGCATCAAATACAACAGGATACCCAAAACTTTGCATTATAGGTATAGCTCTAAAATCTACAACCAAATTATTATATCCAAACGAACAGCCTCTATCAGTCAATAAAATTTGATTATTTCCGCTATCTTCAACTTTTTTCACTAATGATCCCATTTGTTCAGGTGCCAAAAACTGACCTTTTTTAATATTTACAATTTTACCTGTTTTTGCTGCTGCAACAAGCAAATCTGTCTGTCTGCACAAAAATGCTGGTATTTGAATAATATCAGCAACTTTAGCTGTTGGCACTGCCTGATCAGGTGTATGAATATCAGTTACAATAGGCAAATCATACTTATCTTTTATTGCCTGAAGCATTTCCAATCCTTTTTCCATGCCAGGGCCCCTGTAAGAAGTTATAGATGAACGATTTGCTTTGTCAAAAGATGATTTAAAAACAAAATTTATGCCCAATCTTGTTGTAATCTCTTTCAAACCGCTTGCTGTTTCATCTAAAATTTCCATACTTTCAGCAGCGCAAGGGCCTGCAAGAATAGTTAGTTTATCTGAACCTATTTCAAAATCTTTTAATTTAATAATCTTAGTTTCCATAAGGTTATTATATCATAAAATATTATTCTTAGTTAAATAAATTTACTTCACAGCTAAGCCTCTGCCCTCAGCTCGTTCGCTTTTGAATTGGTTCGCATTAAACGCCTCTGCTCGGAAATATTAATTTTTTGTTTATTTTTTTAAGATTTTAAAAAAATGGTGTTATAACGATAATGTAGAAAAAATGTAATTACTAAAAGGAGATAAAAATTATGGCAAAAACAATTGGTATTGACTTAGGTACAACAAACTCTGTTGTAGCAGTCATGGAAGGTGGTAAACCTACAGTTATTGCTAACGCAGAAGGTTCTCGTACAACCCCTTCTATCGTTGGTTTTTCTAAAACAGGTGAAAAATTAGTCGGACAACTTGCAAAACGTCAAGCTATCCTTAACCCTGACAAAACTATCGCTTCTATCAAAAGACACATGGGCGATGATTACAAAGTAAACATTGACGGAAAAGATTACACTCCGCAAGAAATCTCAGCTATGATTTTAAGAAAACTTGCAGATGATGCTTCTAACTACTTAGGTGAAAAAGTTACATCAGCCGTAATCACAGTTCCTGCATATTTTAACGATGCTCAAAGACAAGCAACAAAAGATGCTGGTAAAATTGCAGGTTTAGACGTTCTTCGTATCGTAAACGAACCTACAGCAGCTGCCTTAGCTTACGGACTTGAAAAAGATAAATCTGAAAAAGTTCTTGTATTCGACTTAGGTGGTGGTACATTCGATGTATCAATTCTTGAAATCGGTGACGGCGTTCACGAAGTATTATCAACTTCAGGTGATACTCACTTAGGTGGTGACGACTTTGACCAAAAAGTTATGGATTGGATTTGCGATGAGTTCCAAAAACAAGAAGGTATTGACCTTCGTGGTGATAAACAAGCTATGCAGCGTGTTAAAGAAGCTGCTGAAAAAGCTAAATGCGAATTGTCATCAGTTATGGAAACAAACATCAACTTACCGTTCATCACAGCTGATGCTAACGGTCCAAAACACTTAGATTTGTCTTTAACAAGAGCTAAATTTGAAGACTTGTCAAGAGATTTGTTGAACAGATGTAAAACTCCTGTAGAAAGAGCATTGTCAGATGCAGGAATTTCTAAATCAGATATCAACGAAGTTGTATTGGTTGGAGGTTCAACTCGTATTCCTGCAGTTCAACAATTAGTAAAAGAATATACAGGCAAAGAACCTAACCAATCAGTTAACCCTGATGAAGTTGTTGCAGTTGGTGCCGCAGTTCAAGCAGGTGTATTGGCAGGTGAAGTTAAAGATATCGTATTGTTAGATGTAACTCCATTGACATTAGGTATTGAAACTTTGGGTGGCGTTATGACTCCTTTAGTTCCAAGAAACACAACAATTCCTGTTTCTAAATCTCAAGTATTCTCAACTGCAGAAAATAATCAAACAGCCGTTGACATCCACGTTCTTCAAGGTGAAAGACCAATGTCATCTGATAACAAATCTTTAGGTATGTTCAGATTAGACGGTATCGCACCTGCAATGAGAGGTGTTCCTCAAATCGAAGTTACATTTGATATTGACGCAAACGGTATTGTAAACGTTTCAGCTAAAGATAAAGCTACAAATAAAGAACAAAAAATAACTATTACAAATTCTTCTAACCTGTCTGATGATGATATCGACAGAATGGTTAAAGAAGCTGAAGCAAATGCAGCTGATGATAAAAAGAAAAAAGAAGAAGCTGAAATCAAAAATAATGCTACAAGTTTAATCGGTTCTGCTGACAGAATTGAAAAAGATTTTGAAGGCAAAATTGATTCCGCAGACAAATCTAAACTTGATGAACAAAAGGCTGCATTACAAAAAGCTTTAGACGAAAACAAACCGACAGAAGAATTGAAGAAATTGTCTGACGAGTTACAACAAACAATGTTCAGCATTTCTCAAAAAGCATACGAAGCAGTTCAAAAAGAAGATCAAGCAACAGCATCTTCTGAAAATGCATCTTCTACAGAAGATAAAAAAGACGATGATGTAATTGATGCTGAATATACAAAAGAATAGTGCTACGCACGTAGACAAATAAATCTAAACAAGATTTTATAAAATATTATAATAATTTATTACAAAATAGTAGGGCGGGATACCAATCCCGCCTTTATTGTTATGCCATTGCAAAATGTTACACACGCAAGCATTTGGGCATTGTATAAATTCTCTCAGTCATTGTGAGCCGATAGGCGAAACAATCCAGCTTATGTCAATAAAACAAAAATAATAACTAATGGCTGGATTCTTTCGGACTGTCTTGAATTTGCTTTGTGCACAGAGAGTTTCGGCTTTATGGATTTTACTTATGTCATTACAAGCAAACATTGTTTGAATAATGAAAAAGTAGGTATGCATAGTAATGCCGACAACAAAAATTATATTGTCGGATTTATAAATCCTACCTTATAAACTGATTATTAAGTTTTGTAAAAATCAATTTTAAATAGCCAAAACCCAGGTATAATGCCTCATAGCATAGTATAGTATAGTATAGCATAGCATAGCTGTTTGTAAAGTTTTTGATGCATTGTGCCGTCAAAACTCCTGTGAAGTTTAGTTGAAAGGAGTTAATTAAATGACAGATGTTGGAAAAATCGAAACTAGAACAGTAAATATGGATGACGGTGTAGTACAAACAACACGTACTGAAACAACAGAAAATGAGCATGAAACCATTACTAATATCCACACGGAAACGGCTTATCCGGTACGCAAAGAACCATTAGCAGGTGCATTAAGCGGTGATAGTAAGCCTTCCGCTGCAAATAGCTTGTCAACTGCCCCCAAAACGGCTGAACAAGAAGCCAATCTAGCAAAATTGCAGGACGCAAGAAATTTTATGTTAGAGACTGAAGAAGGAAAAGAATTAGCACAAGCTTTAATAAATCAAGATTGTGATATTTCAAAATCACAGAAAAAATGGCTAAAAAAACAAGGAATTGACCCTGATGCGTTTATTCAAGAATGGAATAAAGCACATCCTGAATTAAGAAAAAATAAAGTATTTGATGCAAAAGCAGCCACTGAAAATTTGGATGATATGGGTGCTTTAGCAAATGCACATTTGGGTGAAGATACAGAAGAACATCCTCAAAATAGAGCTACGGCAAAAGATGTAGCTGTAAGAAATCCTGATAAACGAACATTTTTACAAAAAATATTTACACGCAAAGAAAAACAAAAAGTCAAAGATAGTAAAGAGTTTGCCCAAACAGGCGGCTCAAAAGTGAATATTCACTCCTCAAAAAATGCGCAAAGAGATGCTGACTTTCTTCAAGATATCAGTGATGATATAGCAAGAGAAGGTCAGGAATTTCTTGATGCATATAAAAATCAAAACGGTAAACGACGCATAAAGTTTAAAGAAATTGATGAAAAAACCGGTGATGTAATAACAACAAAAGTTAAATACAACAAAGACGGTTCAGTCAGAAAAATTGTTCGTAAAAGCGACACTCAAGGTAAATTAAGAGTAAAAGCCGCAAAAGATGGTCATATTGCCATAAAAGGTGATTTACAGTCGAATAATATTATGAAAGAAGCAAAAGTTGAAGTTTCTGATAAAACTATTATTCAAGAAAAATGTGATGAGGAAGATAATAAATTATACCTTGGGAAAAAACTTGAGGAGGTTGTGGTAAAACCTGAGAAACCTGTAAAACCGGTAAAACCTGTAAAACCAACACCGCCACCTACACCTCCAACACCGCCAACTCCTCCACCA
This sequence comes from uncultured bacterium, assembly GCA_946636615.1. Classification (GTDB taxonomy): domain Bacteria; phylum Cyanobacteriota; class Vampirovibrionia; order Gastranaerophilales; family Gastranaerophilaceae; genus Stercorousia. Next base: position 6,338 of record CAMPBE010000027.1, read on the forward strand.
GCTCCACCGGTAACACCAATTTTGCCTAACTCATTAAAAGGTGCAATTGTGAGCGACACACCCGGCCAAACATTCAACTTTAATAATGGTAAATATGTTCCTGCCGGCTCAGAAATCAGAAACATGAATCTGCAAGATCCCAAACTTAAACAACCGCCATACAAAGCTGGTGACGGAGATAAATTTGATAACGGCCCTGGAGTCCAAGCCATGAATGGTTTAAGCATCAACGAATTGGCACATCGTAAAGATTTTGGAGTAAAAGGACTTGTGCAAGGTTTTTGCGGCAACCCTGCAGATCATAGATACAAAGCATCAACTGCTAATGGAAATCTAAATCAACAAAATGCTAAAAATATTACAGGTTGCTTTATCCATGCTAAATCAAACGGGACAAAACCTGGACCTGGCGGAAGAAAAGTTGCTAATTTAGGAGCCGATTATACAGCATTATCAAGTTTTATAAATGCAGCAGCTCAAAGAGATAATAAAGCTAAAGATAATGACAAAATATTGGGTTACATTGCAAGAGAAATAAAAGAACACAACAATTCTGTAGCCAAACGAAAATATAATGTACCAAATTCAAACAATGATCTAATAGATATAAGGAAATTACCTAAATGGTTTGTTACAATGTACAGGCTTTAGAAAAAATTCCCTCTTTGAGGGAATTTTTTTTGAAATATATTTTTTAATATTAATTGCTTATCAATTATTTTTATCATAGAATCTTATTAAGAGATTCTTCGCCTGATTAGTCATTCTGAGCGCAGCGAAGAATCTGCATAAAATAATCAGCTTAGAATAACTGTATGGAGAAATTATGAACGAGCTTTTAAAAAAATCGGCAACAGAACAAAGTAAAGCCCTTAAAAATAAAGAAATTTCGGCTGTAGAATTGACTAATGCAGCTTTTGAAAGAATAAACGAACTTGATGAAAAATTGGGTGCTTTCAATTCTTTGACAAAAGAAACAGCACTCGAAACAGCAAAAAAAGTAGATGAAAAAATCGCAAAAGGAGAGGAATTACCGCTGTTAGCAGGTATTCCTTTAGCTTTGAAAGACAATATGAATTTAGTCGGTTCAAAAACAACCGCATCATCAAAAATTTTAGAAAATTTTGTTTCACCTTTTAACGCAACGGTTACAGAAAAATTGTTAAACAATCTTGTTCCGATTGTTGGTAAAGCAAATTTAGATGAATTTGCAATGGGTTCTTCTAACGAAAACTCAGCATTCAAAAAAGTTCATAACCCTTGGGATTTAAACAAAGTCCCCGGCGGTTCTTCAGGTGGATCGGCAGCTTCTGTATCATCTTGCGAAGCTACTTTAGCTTTGGGTTCTGATACAGGCGGCTCAATCAGACTTCCGGCATCATTCTGCGGTATCGTTGGGATGAAACCTACTTACGGTAGAGTTTCTCGTTACGGATTGATTGCTTTTGCCTCATCTTTAGACCAAATCGGACCGTTTGCGAGAACAGTTGAAGACGCAGCAAACTTGCTTGAGGTAATTTCGGGACATGACCCAAAAGATTCAACATCATTGGATTTGCCTGTTGAACATTATGCAGCAAACTTGAACAACGATATTAAAGGAATGAAAGTTGGTGTTATAAAAGAACTTATGACAGAAGGTTTGTCAGAAGATGTTCAAAAAGCTATGGAAAAAGCTATTGAAGATTACAAGAAATTGGGCTGTGAGATTACTGAAATTTCCTTGCCTCACTTAAAATATTCAATCGGTATTTATTACATCTTAGCAACTGCAGAATGTTCATCAAATCTTGCTCGTTTTGACGGTGTAAGATACGGATACAGGACACCCGAAGCTAAAAACTTGTTGGAAATGTACACAAAAACTCGTGCTGAAGGTTTTGGACCTGAGGTCAAACGTCGTATAATGCTTGGAACTTACGCTTTATCATCCGGTTATTATGATGCATATTACAAAAAAGCCCAACAAATGAGAGCATTGGTTACTCAAGATTTTGCAGAAGCATTCAAGAAAGTTGATATCTTGATTTCACCAACATGCCCGAATACGGCATTCGAACTCGGCGCAAAATCATCAGATCCTCTTGCAATGTATTTGACAGATATTGCAACAATTTCTGCAAATTTGGCAGGTATTCCTGGCATGAGCGTTCCTGCAGGATTTGATAAAGACGGTATGCCAATCGGGTTACAAATCCTTGCTCCTCAACTTCAGGAAAGCAGATTATTCAATGCGGCTCATAAGTTTGAAAGAGCTAATGATTATTATTTGCAACTTGCAAAGATATAATTGTCTATTAATACCGACTTTCTAGCTAAATTCGCTAAAGGTTTTAATAAAAAAGGAAATATTTATGACAATTAATACTGAATATCTTGAAAGATGTATAGAAACTTTAGAAAAATCTTATTCTCTAATTAAGACTGTTAAAGAAGGTTCTATTGATTATGAGATGTATCGGAATTCTTTAGTTAAAAGTTTTGAGATAACACTTGAACAAAGTGGAAAGTTATTACGTAAAAAATTAGAGCCATATTTTTCGAGTAAAAAAGCGGTTGACAATTTGACTTTTAAAGATTTATTCAGAAATGCATACAAACATTCTTTGATTTCAGAAGAAGAGGTTAATCGTTGGTTTTTGTACAGAGATAACAGAAATAACACAGCTCATGATTACGGTATAGCATTTGCGGAAGAAACTCTTAAGATAATTGATAATTTTTTAAATGATGTTAAACATTTAAAAGAAATGATTACAAATGAATAAATTATTCGTAAAACCAGAACATTTGAAGATTTTAATTGATATATTCAAAAGCTACTGTCCGAGAGCAGAGATTTGGGCATATGGAAGTCGTATCAAAGGAAATGCTCATGACGGAAGTGATTTAGATTTGGTTGTAAAAAATTTTAATTCGGAAAAAGCTAAATTATCAGAATTAAAACAACTTATAAATGATAGCAATATTCCTTTTTTAGTTGATATAAATGAATTTGATAAATTGCCAATATCATTTCAGAAAGAAATTTTAAAGGATTATATATCTATTTTATAAGACAGAAAGATTTAAACTCCAATCAACTCTTTTAATTCTTTACGTTTAACTTTTCTTGTAGTTGTTTTGGGAAGTTCTTCTTTTGAAATTATAATATTTGTCGGACGTTTATAATGCGCTAAGCGTTCTGAAAGCGATTTAACATCAAGTTTAATCATTCTTTCAATATCTTCTTCAGAATAGCTGTTATATAATTCCTGTTTTGGCACAATTATAGCCGTTACTTCTTCAGTACCATCTTTTGAACCAAACGTTCTTGATGTTCCTAATACACAAACCTCTGCGACATAGTTACTCTTTTCAATTACCGCTTCAACTTCTTCAGGAAATACTTTTTTACCACCTGACAGGACAATCATATTTTTAATTCTGCCTGTAATATATAAATATCCGTCCTTATCAAGCTTAGCTATATCGCCGGTGTGAAGCCATCCTTCCTCATCAATAACTTCTGCCGTCATTTCAGGCTGGTTATGATAACCTTTCATAACAGATGGTCCTCTCAAAAGAAGTTCGCCTGTTTCTTCAACAATTTTTGCTTCAAAATGTTTTAATGGATGTCCTACAGTACCGAGTTTTAAAGGTTTTTTTATGTTTACACAAACAACAGGGCTGGTTTCTGACAATCCATAACCTTGATATACTTTTATACCGATTCTTTCAAAAAACTCTCCAACCTCTAAATCTAAAGGCGCACCGCCTGAAATACATCCAAAGAAATGACCGCCCATATTGTCATGTATCTTCTTAAACATAAATCTTTTAACATTGTAGAATGGAATAAATTTTGCCAAACCATACATAAATTTAAACATAATTTGAACTATTGGTTTTGCATTTTGGAGTTCTTTTTCAATTCCCATTTTTAAAAGTTTTAAAAATGCAGGAACAGCAATCATAAATTGAATATGTTTTTCTTTCATTAAACCTGTAATATCTTTAGGTTTAAAACTCGTTGTGTAATATACGGTATGCCCGAAATTCAAAAACGTTGAAAATCCAACTGTCATTTCAAACAAATGGTTCATTGGCAAAATTGAAAGCATATTTATAGGTTTACCACTTGGCAGAATTTCATTAATTGCATCTGTCAAATCTGCCAACTGTGCATTTACATTTTTGAAAGAAATTTCTACACCTTTCGGAGTTCCTGTTGTTCCTGACGTATAAATAATAAATGCAGTAGATTTTGAGCTTCTCTGACGCCATTTTGCGTTATAAATTTCAGGAAGTGCATATATATTTGTTACGTTACTGTTTTGAGCATATTCGTCGACTAATATAATATGTTTTATCTCAGGAATTTGTTTCTGAAGTTTCAAAGCCATATCCAAATATTCCTGTGAAACAAACATAACAGTCGGCAGACAATCAGACAAAATAGAATGTAATTCGTATTCCGAAAGTTTAATATCAAGAGGAATTGTAATACCTCCGGATAAGACAGATGCAAATACACAAGCACCATATTCCGGTTTGGATTCGGAAAGAATGGCAATCCCTTCACCTTTTTTAAGCTCCAAATCTTCAATTATGTATCTTGCTATTTTTCGAGACAATAACCCTAAATTTTTATAAGTAAACTCTCTCCAACAATATCTGCCTTTAATTCCCAAAGCAATACGATCGCCATAGTCGGCCGTTTTATCTTGCATATATGCCAAGATACGACTATTTCTTAATTCACCTTTTGTCATAAATCCACCTAATCAATAAACCTTACTAAGACCAATATATTTTACCTTTTATATATTAATAATGCAATATCTGTAACAAAAAAACAACAATATTATAAATTTTCCGTAATAATACCGCCCGAACCTCTGTCAATTTCACGTTTATACGGCTTGTCATCTTTATTAAACCAAGTTGTTACAGAACCTCTATATTCTATTTTACCAGAATAATTTCCCTGTTTATCGTATAACAATTCAGTTTTTATATTTCCGGGAGTTAAAATTATCGTTTCTTTTAATTTTTTACCATTGTCATGGTATTCATAACCAACTTCTTTGTTTCTAGCAAGTTTATTATTCTCATCATAAACAGCATTAAACTCATATATAACATTTTGAAATTCGTCATACACATGCCCAATTTCAAAATTTAGTTTTCTTATGTAATCCAAAATTAATTTATTTGATTTATCATATGTTCTGCAAATTACGACTCCATCGGGGGCGATTTCATAGACAGCCTTTCCGCCCAAAGGGCTATCTTTTTCAATTACTTTTGTTCCGTCAGATTTGACATATTTTGGTGTGTCAGAATCAACTTTCGGTTGTTTTTTAGTTATTCCAAAGGCTTGAATATGTTTTTTGAAATTTTCCATATTACAAAGATAATATATTTAGTTGGTTATATCATCATATATTTGAATTATAATATAATTATGAAAAAGTTTATTTTACTATGCTTAATGTTTCCGTGTATATTTGTCTGCGCTAACGAGATGACAGAAGATTATATGGATATAGCGACAAACTACTGCATTTACGGCAAATACAAAGATGCAATTAATTACGTTGAAAAAGTTCTATTAATAGAGCCTGACAATACCGATGCAAAAGAATTAAAAAACACATTATTACGTATCACAAACCCCAATATACAATCGTATCTTTCTTCAACAAATCAAAATATAGGTCAGGCATCTGCAAAGAAAAAATTTGGAGACAGAGTAGGACAATTGGATTCTTTAAACAAGTCAAATGATTTTTGGTCAAATTACTTATTGGCTGAATATTATAAGGATAATAATAACAGCTTAAATGCAATCAGTTATTATCAAAAAGCAATTGAACTAAAACCCAATTATTCCCAAAGTTATCTTGGATTAGGTAAAGCTTATTTGGATTCAAAAGAATATTTGAAAGCTATTGAGACTTTTAATCAATACCTTTCTTATAATAAAAATTCTGACATAGCTTATGCTCTGAAAGCTGAAGCTAACCTGAATATGAATTATATCATAGAAGCTGAAGAAGATATTACAAAGGCTCTTAATATAGAAGAAAATATTTCTTATCTTTTGATAAAAGCTAAGATTTTATACTATAAAGGCGATTATGATAATGCAAGAGAACTATTATATCTTTTATCAAGAAACGTTCAAACAGCAGAAGTATATAAATTCATCGGAATGTGTGACTATGCACAAAATGATTACAAAAATGCTCTTTTGAATTTTAATAAAGCAATCATACTCTCTGATGACGACAATCAATTAAATTCAACTTATAATAATTTAAAAACTATGTTGGATAAAAAATAACCTATGGGTAAAAAATACAAAAAACATAAAAAGAATAAGGAATCAATTATGTCTGTAATAAGAAATTGGACAGCTTCAATATTACTTGCAGGAGTTATGTTTTTCGGACTTCAATGTTATAGCAGCATAACAAGTTTAAAGTTTGTTCAACTGAGTGATGTGCATTTTTATACAGGACAAGATAACACAACATTTAAAATGCGGGCAGAATCAGGGAAACTTTTAGATGACGCAATTGAACAAATAAACGAAACTCCTAACGTATCTTTTGTAATGTTTACCGGTGATCAAATTGATTACCCTTATGAAAAAGAACTGAGTGCATTTTTACCTTATACTGAAAAACTTAATGTGCCTTGGTATTTTACATTCGGAAACCATGATACAATGCTCGGAGGATATTTAAACCCTTCTTTGTATATTCAATTAGTAAATAAATATAACAAAAATTACAAATTTGAAACAACATACTATTCTTTTGTTCCGCAAAAAGGCTACAAGGCGATTGTTCTTGATTCAATAATAAGAGACCGACTTACATCAAACGGAAGAATTGGCGAAGAACAATTATTATGGCTCGACAATGAACTTAAAAACTCTAAAAAAGATATAATTTTAATATTTATACATGTTCCTTTATTGGAGCCATATAATAGTCCAAATCACAGATTGTTGGATGCTGACAAAATGCAGGAAGTTTTAAATAAATATAAAAATCCTATATTGGTATTTCAGGGACATTATCACGGAGCAAAGATTACCAAAAGAGAAAATATATTATATATTAGCTGTCCATCATTAGTAAGCTATCCTAACGCATTTAGAATAATAACCGTTTCTAATTTCAGAAAGAAAATTGTTGTAAATATTGAAAATAAAGAAACAAGGTTAAAAAATATTCAAAAATTAGCGAAACTTTTAGTATTCTCGCATAACTTATATACAGGCGAAGAAAAAGACCAAAATGCAACTATAACAATTAAAAAATAAGAGGGTTCTATGGGCGAATTTACAGTAAAATTTAGAGGTGTGAGAGGAAGCTATCCGGTAGCAAATAAAGATTTTTTACAATACGGAGGTAACACTTCTTGTGTAGAAATTAATGTTGGAGAACATCTGGTAATTCTTGATGCAGGAACAGGTTTAATTAGTATCGGTAACGAGTTAATGAAAAAATATATTATGTCCGGTATACATTCTAAAGACAGGAAAGCAATTAATGCAACTGTTTTACTTTCACATATTCATCAGGATCATATACACGGATTTACATTTTTCAGACCTTTACATATTCCGTCATCAAACATAAATGTATTTGGGAACGTAAATTATAATGAAAACTTGTCTGACGAACTTGCCCAACTTTTATTTGGAAAATCATTCCCTCTTGATTTAGGTGATATTGCAGGAAATTTAAATATTAGAGATTTAAACGAATCTGAAGGAATTATCCTCAAAAAAGACAGCGATGAACCAATTATAAAACGTATAGAAACAGAACAAGATCTCAAAACAAATGAAGATGATGTTTTGATAACATATTATCGCTCTTATGCTCATCCTCAAGAGGGTGTTTTGATATACAAAATTTCATATAAAGGTAAAACTCTCGTATATGCGACAGACAAAGAAAGTTATGAAGGCGGAGATAAAAAATTAGCAAGTTTTGCAAGAGATTGCAATTTGTTAATCCACGATGCGCAATATACAACAGAAGATTATATGGATCTGTATGCGCCAAAACAAGGGTATGGCCACTCTACATTTGATATGGCATTTGAATGTAAAAAACAAGCAAACGCTGAAAAGTTAGTTTTCTTCCACTATGATCCCGATTATGATGATGAAAAATTAAATTCGATAAAAGAAAAATTCAAAAGTGATTCAAACATAATCATGGCTTATGAAGGTTTAGAAATTGATTTGTTGTAGATAATAATTAAAGAGTAATTATGAAAAAAATATTTGTTTTGTCATTATTATTTTTATCGATATTAACCTCTGCATACAGAAGACCTGAAACATTTGTTATAGATGCAACCAAAAACGCCTATTTTCATAACAATGTCGGACTTAATTATATGAGAGAACACTGTTACTATGCTGCAATTCAAGAATTTAAAATTGCAATCAGCCTAAATCCGAACACTCAGGCAACTGCTGTATATTATTCAAATATCGGAGATGCATATATGGAAATCGGTTACCCAGATATGGCACAACAACCTTACGAAGACGCAATAAAGCAATATAGCTTAAACCTCAAATACTACCAAAATTTGGCAAAATGTTATAAAAAATTGAATAAAATTCCTGCAAAAATAAAGGAATACAGTAACACCGAAAACCCATTAAACAGAGTTATGCTTGGAGTTTTGTATATAGAAAACGGGGATTTGAAACGAGGAACAACAATTCTCGATAATTTTGTCAATTCAGAACCTGATTTGTTAATTACTCCTGCAATAAAAGAATATATAAAAGAAACTGTTAATACAATAAATAGCAAGGTATAAATTTTAATAATATTGCCTTTTTATTGAATTTTTATTATGATATGTATGGGTAAGCCCGAACCTCCGGCAGCAACAACCTTAATGATAGTAAACAGGGCTGAAAAGGAGGTAAGATGAAAAGGGAACTAATTAAAAAAGTCCTAGTTGCCCTAGGACTTTTGTTAAGATTAATTGCCTCATTAATCTAAAGGGTGATAGATTGGTTCAACTTATAGGGAGTTGAACCAATTCCCTATATATTCATTATAACTCTTTTTCTACATTTTTCAAGTATTCAATTTCATCTGATTTTGTCATATTAGGATTTATAAGTTTTTCTTTCAAAATTTCATCAAAAATTTCCTGATACTTTGGTGAAGGTTTAATGCCCAATTTCTGTATGTCTTTGCCTGTAATTTCAATTTTTATATTGCGTAAATTATCCAGATAATGTCTTGCTGTTTTTTCATCTTTTAAAATAGCATATAAAAGAACAGTTTCTATTCTTGCGTTTTCAAAAGCTTTGTATATTTCAAAACCAGTTTTCAATTGAGTTTTTGGAACATCATCAAGAATTTTTTGTTCGGTTTTGGTCAAAGGCAACTTTGATAAATCACCTAAAACACCAACATATACAAGCCATTTGTATTCACATTCATAACCATTTATAAGTTTTTCTATATTTATTTTTGGTAATTTAACATTATTTTGAGTTACGAGTTTGTAGATTTTTTCATTTATAAATTTTTCAAAAGCTGTTTGAGAATTCAAGTTAAACGTTTCAATAAGTTCTTTTTTCACCCTTTTGTAACTCATGTCATAATTTATATTTGACAGATATTCATCTTGAAGTTTTTTGGTATGTTCTTCAAGCTCAAACCCGAAACGAACGGAAAATTTGAGTCCCCTAATAATTCTTGTCGGATCATCTATAAAACTTCCGCCGTGCAAAACTCTTAGTTTTTTGTTTTTGATATCTTCTAATCCACCGACATAGTCAACAATTTCACCTGTTGTTACAGATTTTGCAAGTGCGTTTATAGTAAAATCTCTGCGCATAACGTCTTCTTTTAAAGAACAACCAATTTTGTCGACAACAGGAAGATGTCCTTTATGCGGATAACTTTCTGAACGAGTAGATGCAAAATCTACCTCTTTTCCGTCAACATTCACTTTTATTGTGCCAAAATCAGGATTTTCCTGAATAACCTCACCAAATTTAGAACAATATTCAATAGCGTTTCCAACATAAGTGATATCTATATCAAACGATTTTTTGCCCAAAATTTCATCTCGGACAACTCCGCCGATATAGAATAATTTATTAGAATTATCGTATATATTGATGATGTTCATAACCTGCATTTTAACGTAAAATGAAATAAAATGGAATAGGAGTAATTATACATGCTACAAGGTGCAACAAAAGCTATAAATTCAGCATTCAATAACAGTTTTATAAAAAAATTGAGCCAATATCTTCATGATTGCGTAAGAGAAGAAGTTAAAAGTTCAACTTTCAGAAACCTGAAAGGTGACAAAGATAACAAATGGATTTTTTTAGAAGGTGATGAAAAACTTTTTTCAAATACAGATGACTATTTGGCCTTAGACGGAAGCAACCCAAAACTTACTGAATTAATGATTCAGAGCGAATTGGGTCAAAAAGATAAATATCTCATATACGGTTATCTGTTTTTGGTTGGAAAAAGCTCAAAAACTAAAAGACATAATGAATTTTTGACTCCGCTTTTGTACATGCCTTGTAAACTTGAAAGAAACGGAGTGAATATAAATTGCTTTAAACAAGAAGAAATGTTATCTTTGAACACAGGAGCACTAGCTGCTCTTATGCGCAAAAATGACGACGACGATGAAGTAGATTTGTTGCTGGAAGGCATTTTGGATGTTGTACCTGATTTACCTATCACTCAGGAAAAATTGGATATTTTCTTAACAACACTAAAATCACTTGTTCCTGAAGTTGAAATTGCGCCAAATACTGATGAATACAAAGAAGACGATAATATTTCTAAAGCAAAAGATTTTTATAAAGAAAAAGTTGATGGTGAAAATTTTGAAGAAGTAATTGAAGAAGAACAAGAACAGGAAAAACAAAAAGTTAAGTTAGAAAAAATTGCAGTAACATATCAAAGCGCAATAATTTTAACTAAACGCCCATCTGTTACGGCAGGAGTTTTGCATGAACTTACTCAAATCGCTGAAAAACCGTCAGGAATCTACAGGGAAACTGCTCTAAGTATTATTAACGAAGAATATGCACAGAGTAAAGAAAAATCTGTTCCAATAAAAGATTTGAATAAAGTTTCCGATTTTTATCCGATAACTCCTTTATCGCTTAGTGACAGTCAATTACAGGTAGTAAAAAATATAGAAAACAGTAAATTTGTAGCCGTCCAAGGCCCCCCGGGAACAGGAAAATCTCAAACTATTGTCAATTTAGTTTCTCACCTTGTAGCTAACGGCAAAACAGTTCTTGTAGCTTCCCGTATGGATAAGGCTGTCGATGTTGTTGCAGATAGGTTAAACGACTTAGGCGCAAGCCATATGGCACTAAGAGCAGGACGCTTGAATTACCAAAGACAATTGAGTGATGAATTGAATAATCTTATTTCTGATAAAGGTCAACTTGACAATGATGTTGAAGATATCCTTCTTGTCGATACAAAAGACATGAAAGATCATCTTGATATGCTGAAAAATCTTGAAACAAAATCAGAAAATATAATTAAACTTGAAAAAGATTGGCATGACAAATTACTTGAAGTAGAAGAACAAGAAAAAGTTTTAGGACAACGTGAATACATAAAATCACCATTGAAAAAAGGTGAAATTGATATTGTTTCGGGAATCATTAAGATTTTAGAAAACAACATGGAAAAAGCAGGTTTCTTTTCAAAAATTGCTAATTTCACAAGTCTAAACCAATTGAAAAAAATCCTTAAACTTAAAGAATTTGATGTAAATTATGAAAGTTTGGGAAAATTGAAACAAGAACTAGAATTTGCCAATATGGAATGGTCTTTGAGAAAAATAGAATCCGATATCCAAAAAATTGGCAATCTTCACATACTTTCCGAACAAATTCGGGCAATGAAACGAAAGCAAAAAACTCTTGCAACAAATATTTTGAAAAATAAACGCCGTAACGCACTAAAATCGCTACTTTGTGATGAAAATAAATGCAGAAGATTGAAAGTCCATGCACGTTCACTTGTTTCTAACAGAAAAAGACAACAATCAAATATATTGGAAGCAGAAGATTTCAAACCTCTTTTGGAAGCATTTCCTTGTTGGTGCGTTACAACATATGCTGTATCAGATAGTTTACCTTTAAAACCTGGTTTGTTTGATGTTGCAATTATTGATGAAGCATCTCAATGTGATATAGCTAGCTGTTTTCCAATTCTATTCAGAGCAAAACGTGCAGTAATTGTAGGTGACGACAAACAATTACCACACCTTTCTTTCTTAGAAAAAGCGAAAGAACAATCATTCCTAAGCCAATACGGAATTCCTGATAAATATCAATTAATCTGGCGTTTCAGAACAAATTCCATGTTCGATTTAGCTGATTATTATTCTATGAACTCGGTAATGTTGGACGAACATTTCAGAAGCTTACCGCCAATTATTAATTTTTCAAACCACGAATTTTACAACGACAGAATACGGGTAATGAGAAAAGATAACAATAATGAAAAAGTTCTTGAACTCGTAGAAGTTCTTGACGGAAAAGTTGATTTTGATGCAACTCGTAACTTGCCGGAAATTGAAGCTTTGGTAAAAAGGTTACACGAAATAATTATTGAAGATGAACGAAACAACCCTGAAAATCCTGTATCTGTTGGTATAATTTCACCTTTTAGAGCACAGGTTGAACAATTAAAAGTTTCAGTTTCAAAAGTACTATCAGACTATATGATAAAAAAACATCAAATAGAAATCGGTACAGCACACACATTCCAAGGGGATGAACGTGATATTATGATGATATCTTGGGCAGTTGCAGATAATAGCTTTACGCAAAGTTTAATGTTCATGCAAAAACCAAACCTGTTCAACGTTGCAATAACTCGTGGCAGAAACAAAGTTATAAACTTTATCTCTCGCAACCCGAGAGAACTTCCTGAAGGACATTTCAGAAATTATGTATCGTTTATGCAGGAATATCAAAACAAAGCACAAGCCGTTATGTCAGGCGAAATTGATGAAAACATATACAAAAACTCTTTTGAAAGAGAAGTTGCAGAAAAAATAAGAGAGCTTGACCACAAAGTTTGTGCAGGAAGTGATATCGCAGGATTGAGTGCGGATTTACTTGTAGATGACAAATTCGTAGTAGAAATAGACGGAGTTGAAGATAAAACAAAATCTTATATCTCAAATATGAAAAAACAAGCTATAATTGAACGTTCCGGCTTTAAAGTTAAACGTATAACATACAGAGAATGGCAATATTC
>CAMPBE010000028.1 GCA_946636615.1 uncultured bacterium
CTATTTCTAAAAAAGGAGTACTTCGAGCAATTCATTTTCAAGAGGTTAATCAACAGCCTAAACTTGTCCGCTGTGTTAGCGGAAAAGTCTATGATGTGATTGTAGACTTAAGACCTGAATCCCCAACATTTAAGAAATGGTTAGGCTTTTATTTAACTGGTGAAAATATGGACGAGATTTTAGTGCCAGCTCATTTTGGGCATGGCTATCTTGTTTTAGAAGACTCCATTGTTTCTTATAAATGTGCCGCCCCATTTGATGGTGAACATGATAGCGGCATCAAATTTGATGATCCCGATATAGGGGTCAAATGGCCATTTGAAAGAATTGGCGGAGACAAAAATCTCATCATTTCTGAAAAGGACAAAAATCTTCAGTCATTTCAGGAATACAAGGCGAAAGGTTGCTTATAATGGAAGAGTTATTATCAGTGATTATTGTTGGATACGATGATGATTCTGATGTTTGGCCACTCTCAAATGAGTTGTTCCTCAAGAATTGGCCAGATTGCCCTTTTAAAACAATTTTTGTTTCTGTTGATAGAAAAAATTTAAACTCCCCCTATTCTTGCAATATTACAACTCAAGGGAAAAAGCCATATTCAGAGCGGATTTTAGAGGCAATGAAACATGTGGAAACTCCATATGTCTTGTTATTGCTCCATGATTTTGGTTTGCGAGAGAATCCTGATTCCAAACGCCTTTTGTCGTTTTGCGAATTTATGAAGAAAGGGGAATACAAATATTGTCAACTTTGTAATCAATATGGATTGCCGTTAACAAGAGGATCAAAAATCAAACATTCAAATTTTTCTTTGATTAAGAAAAACATTACATATCGAATTAGTTTACAACCAGCTATTTGGGAAAAAAATTATTTAACTGAAATTGCATCTTCTGTTGTTATGGAAAGTGCTTTTGATTTTGAGGCATTCTTGAACAAAAAAGAAAATCGACGTCTGTCGATGGTTAAAGCGTGTTTTCCAAACGATTATATGTTCCCTTATATTGATATTCTTGAAAAAGGAAAAATATCATACGAACTTATAAAACAGCGTGATAAAAACATGATTGAATTTAATATTAATCGTGTCGTTCAAAGCAAGGATGAATACAACAAGCGTAAGAAAAGAATGTCTTTTTATCTTAAATCCCCGAATATACTTATAAAGATTATAAGTTTTTTTAAAGGGCATCGTTCATTTGTTAATAGGGATATCGAATACAACGAACATTCTGTTGTGATTAGCGGTGCAAATGGATTTTTAGGTCTTCTTTTAGTAAAAAAATTTAGCAAATGTGGATACAACGTCATATCAATTCTCGAAAAAGGGAACAATGATAACTTGGATGAAGTTAAAAAATATTCTTGTCGTATAATTAGGACAAATTTTGAAAATGATAGTTTTAAATCACAGTTGTTCAAGCGCTCGGAAGCGTTTATTCATTTGGCTTGGGCTGGAGTCAACGGGCCAAACAAAGGCAAAGAAGACGTCCAACAGAACAACATTAAAATGGCTTTAAATGCGGCTTCAGCAGCATCATATGCGGATATTAAACATTTTATTGGAATTGGAACAGTAACCGAACTTTCATATCTTAATAGGAAAAATGACGTCTTATCACCAAGTTTAATTTATGGCAAATATAAAGAACTTTGTTACCAAGCGTTGAGAGGATATTTTTCAGATAAAAAACAACTATTCACTTGGGTTAGATTGTCTAATTTGTATGGTCTTTCTAACAAAACAGGAAACATCTTAAATTACGAAATTACAACAATATTAAATAAAGAAGTTCCATCATTTGGCCCATCGGATCAATTTTATGATTTTCTTCTTGCTGATGATGCAATTGATGCTATTTACAAAATTTCCTTAACGAGACATAAAAGAAAAAAAGATCTATTTTTTATCGGTTCAGGAAATCCTAAAATACTGTCTGAATATCTTTTGTTTGTCGCAAGAACTCTGGATAACGCAAAGATTAATATAGGCGAAAGGCCAGACGATGGCATGTTCTTCTCAAAAGATTTTTTTGATAATAAAGATTCAATTCGATTAATTGGAAATTATGTAACCGATACTTTTGAAAATAATATGCTGAAGTTAATTGCTAATCTAAAGCAGGGTTTAAAAGAATGAAAAAAGTGTTGTTTGTGGCTTCTCTTCCAACAAAAAAGATGTGTTTTGATGGAGAACGAAATAAATCGAGAGATGTTTTAAACGCAATTAAGAACATGGGCTTTTCAAAAATTGATGTTATTAATTATTCCAAAAACAAATACCTTCAAACAATCAAGCTAATCTTAAAGACGTTTTTTAAAAAATACGATTATATTTTCGTTTCGAAATGTATTGTCGGAGGTTCTTTTGCCATTCACATCATTCACAAGTTTAAAAAAACCAACGGGAAAGTTTATTATTACTTGGTTGGCAACGGGTATTGTGGTTTTGAAGAAAAAAAGATTTATTTTGAAGATTTGGCAAAATGTAAACATCTGATTGTCGAATCACCAATTGTTCGTCAGTCAATGTGCAAAAAAGGAATCAACGATAATAACATATCAATTTTCCCATGCATTAAACCAGTTTATAATCTTGAGGTACTTGCAAAAAGATATCCATCCTCCGAGCCACTTAAACTGTTATATTTTTCTAGAATTAACAAACATAAAGGCTTGGATGATTTGCTCGATGTTGTAATAAAAATTAACGAAGAAAGCAAGCGTACCAAATTTGTTCTTGATGTGTCTGGTGGAGTTTCTAATGAACGAGATACTATCTTGTTTAATGAAAAAGTTATCGATATTTGTAATGAGCACGATTATTTAAATTACCTCGGTCTTTCTTTGAGGATCAACGGTATTGAATCATATAAACAACTTCAGAATTATGATTTACATGTTTTTCCATCAAAATTTGTTCAAGAGTGCGCGCCTGGTTCAATTTTAGATATGTTCGTTGCCGGTGTTCCAACTTTGTCGTCAACCTTCCCTTCATATAACTTCTTGTTAAACGAAAGTAATTCATTCTTTTTTAAACAAAATGATAAAGAAGACCTTTATCGTATGCTAAATTATATTTTTGATAATCAACAAGAATTAGAATCAAAAAGATATGAGTCACATAAAGAATATTTTAAGTATTATGAACCAACATTCATTCAAAAATTAAAGGAGATTGGAATTGATCCGAATAAGTAGTTAGTTGCAATTTAAATACATCGCTAACGTAATTCAAATTTTATTTTATATTACAAGACAAACAGATTGAAAATGAGTAAGGCAGTAGTCAGCATTATTACACCAGCTTATAATTGTTCGAAAACAATTCGTTTTACATTTAACTCGATTTTTGCGCAGTCTTTTCCTGATTGGGAATGGATTATTATTGACGATTGTTCATCTGATAAAACTCTAGAAGTTTTAAAACTCATTGAAAAGTCAGATCAAAGAGTAAGAGTTTTACAAACAAGGCAAAATGGTGGCGCAGCTGTAGCAAGGAATGTCGGTATCAATGCTGCTACAGGTCGTTATATTGCATTTTTAGATTCCGATGATACATGGAATAGCGATAAACTCGAAAAACAGCTTTCTTTTATGACTAAAAACAAATGTTCATTTTCGTGTACAAATTACAAAGTTGTTAGAGATGGTAAAAAAGAGTTTTTTTATCGCCCTAAAAAGAAAATTGTCACTTATAAAAATTTATTAAAAACTTGTACAATTGGTTGTTTGACTGTTATTTATGACACTAAAACAATTGGAAAAGTTTTGATGCCAATCGACGCTCCAAAGAGAGAAGACCACGCAACATGGATTGATATAACAAAGAAAGGCTACAATTGTTTTCGTGTTAATGAATGCTTAGCGACATATAACTTAAAAGATAATTCTGTTTCATCAAATAAATTTCATATGTTTAAATATCAATACATTATGTACAGAAGACATCTACATTTTTCACCGGTAAAATCCTTTTTGTATACATGCTTGGTTTCTTTTAATAAAATATTCAGGAAGTATCGATAAATGAAGATATTAGAAATTATTAGTTCTTTAAAGGCTGTAGGTGGTGGTGAAACATTTGCTGTTAATATTAGCAGATCTTTTCATAAGTTTGCTGAGTTAAAAGTGGTTATTCTATATAAAGATTACACACAAATGTTTATTGATAGACTTAAAGAAAAATGTATTGATTTTGTTCTTTTGGATAAGAAAAAACATTTTGATTTAAAAAATGCAAAACAGTTAAAGGCTATAATAGAAGACTTTTCTCCAGATGTTATTCATACCGAAAATAACTCTTTAATTCCCACATACCTTGCTTTAAAGATGATTCATAGAAAAAAAAGAATACCAGTTTTTCATACACTCCATTTAATTCCTGAGATGGAATGTCCATCTCCTATTGTGAGATTGCTTTATAAGCACATTTTCAAAATCGAAGGATTTACACCCGTTGCATTAAGCGAAGAACTTGCAGAAAGAACCAAACGTTTTTTTAAATTAAGTTCTGTCCCTTTTGTAAAAAACGGAATTGATTTTGATAAGATTCCATTAGAAACAAAAGCTCTAGAAGACAGAACGTTTGATGTGGCTGTTGTTGGAAGGTTTTCAAGGGAAAAGAATCATAAATTTCTTGTCGAATCGTTTGTGAAGATTAAGCAACAAATTCCTTCTTTTAAAGCTGTTTTTATAGGAGGCGGTGAGCTTTTTGATGATGTAAAAAATTTTGCTAATCAAAAAAAGGCGGATTACATAGATTTTCTCGGTATTCACGAAAATCCATCTATGCTATTACTTGATGCAAAGATAATTGCTCTTGGTTCACTTTATGAAGCAAATCCTTTATCGCTAATTGAGGGGATGGCCGTAGGTTGTATTCCTGTTTCAAGCGATGTTGGTGGGGTAAAAGACATCGTAAAAAAGGAAAACGGATTTCTTTATTCTGTGGGGAACCAAGATGAATTTGTTATAAAAACTGTTGATATTTTAAAAAATATCAATATTTATACAAGTATGTCTGAAAACAATCGAGCTTATAGCAAAAAATTTTCAATTGATAACAGTGCAAAATTATATATGCAATTAATGAATTTAAAAATAAAAAATGAGATTTAAATCGTTAGAATTTCAAATTGGTATTCGGGTTCACAAAAATAGATATTTTTTTAAGGATACCTCATTAATTAAAGATTTTTGTTTTATAAAAAATCCGAGAAATTATTGGCTTGCTGATCCATTTGTTATAAATATTGGAGACAAACATTATATTTTTGCCGAAGCCGCAAGGAAAACAAACTGGCGCGGAAAATTGGTTTATTCTGAAATAAATGAAGAGAATCTAAAAAAATGTAAGTGGAAAACATGTCTTTTAGAGGATTATCATCTATCATTCCCCAATGTTTTTACTGATACCGAGGGATTGCACGTTATTCCAGAATCGTCTGAAAGCAAAGCTTTATACAGATATAATTTAATCAGCCAACAAAATAAAAAAATTACTTTTGGAAAGAAAGAAATTTTAAAAAATAATGTCCAATTTGTTGATAGCATTTTTTATAAAGAATATTTAATAACTTATAATATTGAATCTTTACCATATAAGCTTCAGATGTTTGCCAAAGACGGAAATCATTTAATTGATGAAATTGTTGATTCAAGACAACATTTAAGACCTGCCGGTAACATAATCACTGATATCACTGATATTTTTGTATCACAAGATTGTGAAGCGGAATATGGTCAAGGAATAATTTTTAATAGAATTATGATTAAAAATGGAAGATTGAATATTAAGCCACTGCTTGAAGTTGATGCTTCATTGCTAAATAAAGAATTGAAACAAAAGATTTTTACTGGAATACATACTTATAATTTTGATGATAAATATGAGGTAATTGATGTTAAAAAAAATACATTAAGTTTGCCTGGGTTTGTTGGAAAAATTATAAGAAGAATTAAATCTAGGAAATAATTCAGAATTATTTATCTTGATTTTGCAATTGTTTAAAAGTATCGTATTTTAAAATGGAGTCAAATACAGTTAGAGTTAACGGTACAACGTTGAAACAAAACGTAATTTTAAATACCATTTTTAGAATTTTAATGGTTCTTGCGCCGTTTGTAACTGCGCCATATATTTCGAGAGTCCTTTTAAGTGACGGAGTAGGCATTTTTAGCTATACTCAAAGTTTGGTAACTTATTTTACTATGTTTGCTGCTCTCGGAACGGTTTCTTATGGGACAAGGGAAATTTCGAGGAATCGTGATAATAAGGACTCGTATTCCAAGTCCTTTTGGGAGATTGAACTTGTCTCTGTTATTTGCTCCTTGATTGCCATTGTTGCCTGGTTAATATTGGCCGTTTTATATTCAACATATACAAAATATTTGCTAATTTTTTCAGTATTAATTTTAGCTACATGTTTTGATATAAGCTGGCTTTATGCCGGATTAGAAAAATATATTTATACAATTTCAATAAATCTTATTTTTAAAATTGCTGCTGTTGTGTTGACCTTTGTACTTGTTAAAACGGCCGATGATTTGCTTCTTTATATAGCTCTCTATTCCGCATCGATATTTTTAGGGAATTTATCTATGTGGTTGTTTTTGCCTAAAATCTTATCAAACTCAAAGCCCGACTTAAAAAACTTGAAACGACATTTTAAGGAAACCTCTATTTATTTTATTCCTGCTATTGCAACATCAATGTATACTGTGCTTGACAAAACGTTAATTGGAGCACTAATTGCCGGGGATACCACAGCAATGGTTGGTGGTGAAGAAATAATAAAAAAAACATCTGAATTAGAAAGCGGCTATTACGAACAGTCAACTAAGATTATCGACATTCTTAAGATACTTTGTTTTGCCAGCATTCATACTGTAGTGAATTCGAGGGCAAATTATCTTTATAAAATTAAAAGTGATAACGAAATAGAGAACCTTTCATATAAAACACTAGAAATAACTTTATTTTTGTCAATAGGCGCAGCTTTCGGAGTTACAATTTTGTCAACATATTTCGTCCCCATTTATTTTGGGCCAGGTTATGAAAAAACCATTGTTTTATTGAAAATAATGGCTTTCTTAATTCCGATCATATCTATTAGTGGAACAATTGGAGCAGTGTATTATACCCCGTCAGGTAAACGCCTCCAGTCATCTTTGTTTTTAATAATAGGAGGTTTTATTAACCTTTTACTAAGTATACCGATGATCATATTTTTTAAATCAATAGGTGCCGCCATAGCATCTCTTTGTGCTGAGATTATAATAGTTGTTTTATATTTTGCCTACTGCAAAAAAACGATAACAATAAAAAGATTTTTAATGGTTGTATGGAAAAAAATTTTGGCAGGTTTAATTATGATGCTAACGCTTTTATTATTTATTAATCTTGCAAAAAATATTATTAATAATCCATATATCTTTTTGATTACTTCAATGTTTATTGGGCTCTTTATTTATTTGTCTGTTTTAATTATTTTAAAAGACAAAACAATAAAATATGTTTTTAATTTTTTTAAAAGGAAAAATTATGAGAAACAGAATATATCAAAAGTATAAAGAAGAAAAAACTGATTCAATTATTGACCTTGAGAAATGTCAGAAGCATCTTTTGGGAATGTTCGAAAAATTTTATCATTTTTGCAATGCAAAGAACATTTCTTTTTTCCTTCTTTGGGGCACTCTCCTTGGTGCTAAAAGGGATGGAAAAATTATTCCGTGGGATGATGATATCGATGTTGGAATGTCCAGTGAAAACTTTGAGAAACTTTTAAAATATAAAGACACACTATCGTTATATGGCTTAAAAATTGTTCACTTTTCAACAAATCCCCACATTCATTCAAATGGTATTCGCATTTATGATAACGAGTTATTTGAATTCTGTAAGACAAATTTTGGTCAATATATCGTGCCTGTGTACATTGATGTATTTAAGTATTGTAAAGTATCGAAGACAAGCAAAACAGCAAGGATAGTTAAAAGTATTAAAAAGGCCTATGCTGCATTGATTTTAAAGGAAACCATATGGATGTCGAAAAATCTGTTAAAATCAATTTTAAAATCGATTGTTAAATTTTTTGGTCTGATAATCAATTCTAGTTATTTGCACAAAAAGATTGAAAAAAAAGTTTCTCAACTTTATAAAGGTGAAGAGGATTATTTTGTTACTTTTCCAGATACATTTCACAATGCTAAAATCAATTATTTCGATAAAGATACTTTTGAAAAAATTGAAATTATTGATTTTGAAAATTTAAAATGTTTTATTCCAGAGAAATCTGATTATGTTTTAAATGTTTCTTATGGACAGTGGCAAATTCCAAATGATTCATCTGGTGGTGGAAAACTAAATAAAAAGTTTTTAATTAGAACAAAATTATAGATAATATGAGTATGAAAAAAATTATTACATTTGGTGTTTTTGATTACTTCCATTATGGTCATCTTAAATTATTAGAAAGATGTAAGGGCCTTGGAGATTTTTTAATTGTTGCTGTCCACGATGATAAGCATGTGAAGTTAAACAAACCAGAACTAAAACTTTATTATAACGAAAACGAAAGATTAGAAATGGTTCGAGCGATTCGTTTTGTAGATGAAGCTATTTTGTATACTCAGATCGATGAAACAATTAAAGAAGTTGATTTTGATATTCTTGTTGTTGGTCCAGACCAAACAAATCAACATTTTATTAAAGCAATTGAGTATTGCAAGGCTAACAATAAAAAAGTGGTGGAGCTTTCAAGAACACCAAATATAAGTTCAACTGAAATAAAGAAAAATAGATGATTATTAGAATAAAGAAGGAAAGCGATTTTAATAAAAGCGATTTGGTAATGCCTTATTCGCTTTTTCCTTATGCAAACTATTCCTTTTATGGCTTAAACAAAAAAATCTTTTCTTTATACAAGACTGGAAATTGTTTTTTTTCAAAATATGATGATTCAATTCAAATTTGTAGTGAAACAATTAATGATGATCAATTAAACGATATTTCAGATTTTATTCAGAGTAAAAAAATACGAATGGTGACTGCTAAACCAGAAATCGCATCAAAATTAGCGAACACTCTAGACAATAATAATCTTTCTTATAGAAAAGAGGATGGATATATTTTTGAAATTAATATTTTCGATCAGAACAATCCTGATGTTTTAATCACCGCCAAACACAAAGAAGATTTTCGCCAAATGGCTCATATTGTTTGTTTAGCAAATTCTAACAAACCAAATTTTTATAAAGAGAAACAATTGTATAGGCAATATTATAAGAGAGCATCGTCTCACTATTGTAGGAACTTTTTTCTTAAAGAAAATAATTCAATGCTTGGCTGTATTTCTACTTATTGCGAAACGAAAGATTACTGTGTTATTGGAGGTTTGGCTGTACATCCAAACTTTCAAAAAAGAGGTTATGGAAGGAAATTGTTTGTAGGTGCGCTTAACAAACTAGCTTCCGAGAGCAAAAAAATCTTTTTATTTTGTTATAATGAAAAACTTTTTAAGTTTTATTGCCAATATTCAAATAAACAAATTGCTATTTCTAAAATATTAATCAACAGGCAAAGCAAATCTTTCTGCGAAATTATCAAGAAGCAACTTTTTCATTAATGGGTTAAATATCTTTTCACTCGTTTCTATAATAAAAATTGAAAATAAGAAGAGTGGTTAAATAAAGCTAACATCATTAATTTGTGAAAGAACTTTTAGAGATTGATTTTAATGAACCAAATGAATGGTCAGATGAAAATGATGAGTACTTTTTGAAGCCATCGTTTATTACAAGAAGAAAAATATGGATGTGGTGTTTAAATCAAGAACTCAAGATATACTTTTTTTGAAATAAAAAGATTGAATGCTTTTTTGAATTAATATTATTTATAAAAAAATAAAATCTTAATTATTTGTAGGCCAAAAATCTGGTTATTATAACACTTAAAAGTTTATTCACGCCTTTATTCACGCCCAAGTACGAAAAATAATATCCCTCTTACTTGAAATAAAATGAATATTATACATTTCGGGTTAAAGATAGTACGCCTATAAGTTAAACAAACTTATTTTATATTTCACTAGAAACTATAAAAAAGTTAATATAAAATTAAAACAGATGAATAAATATTTACTCTCATTTGATCTTGATAGTTCTATTCCTGGTTATGAGCAGGAGTATTCAAAGGTGGAATCTGCCGTCCAAAATCTTGGAAGATATTGTAAACCATTGAATAATGTTTTTATTATCGCATCAAACCATACTCATTTGGAAATTAGGAAAACCATACTTGAATGTTCTCAATCCGTTGAAGCAATTTTAGTTGTTCAGTTAGAGGGAACTTATGCAAGCTATAATTATAAGGAAAAAAATGATGAGTTATCACAAGTGATGAGCAATTAGTATGAAAGACACAAATTTAACGCAAAAAAGAAAGAACGAAATTTTAACTATTGTTAATCAAATTTTGAGAATAGCTAAATTTAATGGACGGTCAATAGATGTTGTTGACCTTGCCAACAAAAACGGTTTTTCCGTTTTTGGATTAAAAGAAGATGCTGAGATTGATGGCGCAATAATTGGTAGGAAAGATAAAGATATATTAAATATAATCGCGTATAAAAAGAACTTGAGTGAGAAAGAAAACAGGTTTATTATTGCGCATGAGCTTGGTCATTTCTTTCTACATTTTGATAATGAAAAGTTTAATTTTGGTGGCACTTTTGCTTATGCGTACCACGATCATAGAAATTTAAGTAAAAGCCTAGAAGAAGAAGCAGATTTTTTTGCTGCAAATCTGCTTATGCCGAAAGATATATTTCTTGAAGAAGTTAAAAAAATTGGCGAACTAGCGCGATATAAAATTGGCCAAAATTTGTTGTCGGATATTTTCAATGTAACTCCAGAGTGTATCAAACTGAGATTGGGAGAAACTGATGCCTTTTAATGTTCACGATTTGTATAGGCAAATCAATAGAGCACACTCAATAAAATCAGATAATGAATTGGATATTAATAGATTTGTTGAGGATCGCGAAAATAGTATTTCTGATTATATTTCAGCATCGGTATCTCATCATAAAAGTAGATTAAGATTTAAAGGATTCGCACAGTACTTTATTACTTTTTTTCTTGTTGGGTTGATTGCAATATTTGGGGTAGCAATCATTTGTGCCATTTTTCTTATTGTAAAAGGAAAAATTACTGACGAAACGCAAATAATTACAATATTGTCTTGCACTGCCGCATCATTCATCGCTTCTGTATTTTCATTGTTACAAATTATTGTTAAATATTTATTTCCACAAACTGATGATAAAATTGCAACTGATTTAATGAAGACGACGCTTTCATCTGATTTGAAGTTATTAAATTACGTACTCCAGCGTAAGCAATCTGATGCTGAACATAAAAATTTAAGCGAAAGTTCAAGCAAAAATAACA
Source organism: uncultured bacterium (assembly GCA_946636615.1). Taxonomy (GTDB): domain Bacteria; phylum Cyanobacteriota; class Vampirovibrionia; order Gastranaerophilales; family Gastranaerophilaceae; genus Stercorousia. Next base: position 11,458 of record CAMPBE010000028.1, read on the forward strand.
AATGACTTTTGGCTAATAATTGTTTTTTAAACAAACAATCTGTTAAAGTACGTTATTATGAAAATCTCAGTCGCCGGAACAGGATACGTTGGACTCTCCAACGCTATCATCTTATCTCAACATAATACAGTCTACGCTGTAGACATTTTACAATCCAAAGTTGATTTAATTAATCAACATAAATCTCCAATCGTTGATAAGGAGATTGAAGAATATCTAAAAACTAAAAAGTTAGATCTAACTGCTACAACAGGTGGAGATAATGCCTATCGACAATCTGATATTGTCATTATCTCTACTCCAACAAACTACGATAGTGAAACAAACAAGTTTGATACTTCATCTGTTGAAGCAGTTATTAAACAAGTTATTAAAGTAAATCCAAACGCCTGGATTGTTGTTAAATCAACTGTCGGCGTTGGATTTACTAAATATGCTATCGAGAAATATAAATATAAAAGAATTGTCTTCTCTCCAGAATTCCTTAGAGAAGGTAAGGCCTTATATGACAACCTATATCCTTCTCGTATTGTTGTTGGAGTACCAAAAAAAAGTAAAGAATATTTGGATTTTGCTGGTCATTTTGCTGCACTTCTTCAAGAAGGTGCAATCAAAGAAAATATTCCAGTTCATATCTTAGGCTGTACTGAGGCAGAAGCAGTAAAACTTTTCGCGAATACATACCTCGCTCTTAGAGTAGCATACTTCAATGAACTTGATACTTTTGCTCAAACTAAAGGTTTAGATACATTAGATATTATTAAAGGTGTCTGCGGTGACCCTCGTATCGGAGATTATTACAACAACCCATCATTTGGGTATGGTGGTTATTGTCTGCCAAAAGACACAAAAGAATTAAAAGCCAATTTCTCTGATGTTCCAGAGAATCTTATAAGTGCGATTGTTGAATCCAATCGCACAAGAAAACAATTTATCTGCGATCAAGTTCTTAAAATGGCAGGATATAAGAATGATGGTAAAGATGATATCACTGTTGGTATCTATAGATTAACCATGAAATCGGGTTCGGATAACTTTAGGCAATCTTCTATTCAAGGCGTCATGAAACGATTACATGCAAAAGGCGTGAAAATCGTGATTTATGAACCAACCTTGACTGAAGACGAATTCTTTAATTGCAGAGTCATTAAAGATATTAATGAATTTAAGAGGATGTCAAAAGTTATTATCGCGAATCGATATGATTCATCCTTAGATAATGTGAAAGATAAGATCTATACAAGAGATTTATTAAGAAGAGATTAATTTTCACTATAAAATGAAAAATAATGAGAGTTATTTAGCGATTCAATCTAAATTTAAATACTTTGTTTTCTTATGTATATATTTTGTTTTGTATCCTCTAGCAAAACTTTTTTATGGTTCTAAAAAACATTGGCTAATCTGTGATAGAAGAGACGATGCACAAGATAACGGATATTTCTTTTTTAAGTATTTAATTAAGGAACACCCGTATATTAAAGCAACATTCATAGTGAATAAAACATCTCCGAAATATACTGAATTATCAAAGGTTGGAAATGTAGTTAAATTCTGTTCGTTCAAACATTTTTTTATGGCGATTGGTTCGCGTGTAAAAATAAGTTCACAAATTTTCGGTTATGCGCCATGGGTAACAATGGCCACCTATTTTAGGCGTAACGAAACAAGAGATATCCATGTTTTTTTGCAGCACGGGATAATTAAAAATTTACACCCAAATTTATTTGGGAATGTTTGCAAAAGTCTGAATTTATTTGTATGTGGTGCAAAACCGGAATACGAATTTATTAAAAAAGATTTCTGTTACCAAAACGAAGCCCCACAATATACCGGACTTGCTCGTTATGACAACTTAACAAACTTTGAAACAAGAAATTACCTTCTTATTATGCCAACGTGGAGAATGAAATTAACAGGGATTGATAAAAATGGTTTTCTTAATTCAAACTTTTTTCGAGAATGGAACGCTTTGATTAATGATCCTCAATTGTTGAATATTTGTAAGAAAAATAATTTAAAAATTAGATTTTACCTTCATCATGAATTACAGACATATTCCGACTGTTTCGACTCCAATGATGTTGTCGAAATTATTAAATCGGAAGTATATTGCGTTCAAGATTTGCTGAAAGAAGCAAAACTTCTTATAACCGATTTTTCAAGTGTGTATTTTGATTTTGCATACATGAAAAAACCTGAAATTTATTTTCAATTTGATGAATCAACTTTTTATGATACTCATTATCAACAAGGCTATTTTGACTATAGAAAAGATGGTTTTGGACCGGTCTGCTTAACAAAAAATGATGTGATTATAGAAGTTAAAAAATGTAATGATAATAATTTCGTTCTCGAAAAAGAATACGAATATAAAATAGATAAAAACTTTGTTTATCGTGATACACACAATTGTGATAGAATTTATGAACAAATTTTAAGGATTATCAACAATGGTTAATCATAAATATGCTTACGTAACTTGTTCAATGAACAATGACTATTTACCGGGTTTGTTTGTTTTGGCATACACTTTGAAAAAAGTTGATTCAAAATATCCATTAATCGTAATGATACCAAAAGAAAGTTCATTAGAATTTGAGAATACTGTTTTGAAATATTCGCTTGGAGCAAAGATAATTCGAATGGATTATGTTCCGATTGAAAATAATATTAATATAAAAAAATTAGAATATTGGGCCTTTTCTACTTTTAAATTGAACGCAAACAAATTAACTGAATATGATAAAGTTGTTGTTCTCGATACAGATTTATTGATTAGAAAAAATATTGACGATTTTTTTAAATGGCCTCATTTATCAGCTGGTATACCCGGGCGTATATTTAATTCGTCTTGGACAGATTTTAATGCCGGTGTAATTGTTATCGAACCAAATATAAACTTCTTTAATAAGTGTTTGTCTGTCGTCGATGAAGCGAAAAAAAATGGTGGTTTTGGTGGTGTTACCGATCAAACCATTCTACAGGCCGCTTATCCAAGCTGGAGCGATGATGCAAAATTACATTTTCCACCAGAATATCACGAATACTTTCGCTGCGTTAAACTTCTTAGTGAGACATTACCACATGGCATAGATGATATTCGTATAATCCATTATTGGGGAAAAGAAAAACCTTGGGATTACGATACTTTTCTTAAACGACTCAAACTTTATATAAAGAATATCCGGGAAAGAAGATTTGATTTAAATAAAATAATGAAAATTTATTTTTCAGAGTTAAAGCAGATAAAGAAGTATATACACGATTAGATCTATTTTGATATACGTTTCAAATTTTTAAAAAACTGTTTTTTACTTATTGCAAAAAGAATTTTGGCTCTTTTTTTTCGACCTAAAGGCGCAAATTCTTCTATGCTATCGATAATATCTTTATAATCAAATTCTTTTTTGCAACATGATTGGTGATATTCAATCGTTTTGAAAGCAGCTTCGTTGTACTCATTAGCAAAAATTTGAGAATAATTATTGTACAAGGACTTTAATCTATTTGAATCATGGTTGATAGTAATTGATTTAACGCACTCAAGCAAATATGAATAGTATATTTGAGTAAAATGAAACGGATTAGTTTTCCATTTGTGATTGGAGTCACCAATGGCCAATGGTGGTATATTAATAATTGTGATTTTCGGGCAAATTTTTTCGAACATGTCATATAACTTTGGAAGCAACATTTGGCATTGAAAAATTTCACTACAGTGTGATAGTGTCGAAAAATGGTCTAAATACCCAAGTTTATTAATATAATACTGAGCAGGCATTGTTTTAATTAAAATGATGTTCTTTTCATCAAAAATGCATCGGATTTTGTCTGCAAATTCCTGCAAAGTTTGTTTCCAAACGTCATCGCCTACCTGATTTGAATGAATAATTCGCATCTCACAATTTTTAAAAACATTTTTTGATAGGTTCGCCGAAAACTGTCTTTTAAATATTCCGGAATTCGTAACGGTTAATCGCTCACCGTTTTTGCCAATGTTAATATCGGCTAAATCCATTCTTGCCTCAACAAAATCAATGATAAGGTATTTCCCGTGGTTTTCTTTTAGGGCTTGGAAGGCGGTTTTATTCACATCGTTAATAATTGTTTTTTTAAACCATTTTCCATCAGCTTCTAAAGCTTTGTTTGGAAAATTATTAAAATCAATTTTGATTGTTTTACTTGGTCGTGCAATTAAAGAAATCGGCGAACTAAAACGAATATCCGTATGGAAGCTAAAAGAATCGTCGTTCATAAATAAATCGCGACATACACAGCAACCAATAATACTTACTGACTTATCATCCATTGTAATTCTCCTTCATTAAAAACATATATTTAGCGATTTTCTTTACCTCGCCTTTTGTAACAGCCTTATCTAACGAAGAGTCAAAAGAAAAACCAAATTTTTCATATAATTTTATGGCATGCTCATTATTTTCTAATGTCCATAAAACAATTTTGTCTAATTTGAGAACATTAAAACCAAAACTAAGGAGCCAGCCAAGCATTTGATATCCATAGCCTTTTCCGCGATTGGTTTCATTCGCAATAAAGATTCCAACCTCGGCTTCGTTTGGTATGTTATCATCAATTAAATAAACTGCACCGATATCTTCGCCTTTTTCATTAGAGACAATTCCACGGAATGAGTGATTGATATGCTTTTCGTATTCGAAAATCCATTTTTTTGTTTCATCTAAGGATGGACCATAAAAATTTCCAACAAGAAAAGAGAATAATTCTTTATTGTTATGCCACTTATTCATAACTATCGCATCATTAATCGATAATTCCCTAACATTTATCATTTAACAAAATCCTTTATTAGTTTAACGATATATTTCATATCTTTAATTTTATATCGTTGATCACACGGTAACGGTAATAAGTCATCAACTAGTTTTTGTTCATAATCATTTAAGCCTTTTAAGCTTGGCCATAAAGTTGGAATATAAACATTATTTTTAATTAAATATCGTTTTAATTCGTTTCCATTGCTTAAAAGTAGTGGATAACAAAACGCTCCTGAAACACGTTTAATTGAAAGATCATTCAATTTGCATAATTCTTCATTTAGATAAGTGAAATTTTTGTTTCGTCTTTCTCTTACATGTTTATAGTCAGCGGAACAAAGAATATTTTGCGTCTCTTTAGACATTAGTCGTAAAGAAAGATTATTCAGCAATAATTCGTTATCAACGTAATCTTGGTAATGCTTTTGTGCACCTTCTTTTTTTCTTCCTAAAAGATGGGCAAATCGTTCTGAGGAGTTATCCTTATCTAAAGATAACGAAACTTGATCAGTGTATAAGTACGCCCCATCAGGAACACCAAAATATTTTCGGCATGAATAAATTGTATCAACTGAACGAATCGGTTTTTGGAAAAACGCCTGAACATTGTCGATAATGATATGTTTATATTTTTTCTGTAGTTTTCTTATTGACTCATTTGAAAGTTGCCCATAGTAATTGACAACATAGACATATTCATCTTTTTCAATTTCATTATCAAAAATCGGTTCAAAAGATGAATTAATGTGATATTTAGAGACAGGCACACCTTCTTTTAAACAAACATTTTCTACTGAATCACATAAAAAGTATGGAAGATAAATCTTTTTAATCTTTTTTGCTCTAATCAAATAGACCAAAGCGTTCCTTCCGAGATTTAGATGAATGCCATTTTTGTGATATTCACCGGAAGGAATTGATGTCTTTTCTAATTCAAAGTATCCGCCAATTTCTTTCATTTTATTTTTAATTCAATGTCTTTAAGGATGTCTTTCATAGATATATCTTTGTGTAATGAAAGAACAACTGTTCCAATAGACTTATTTGCGCCAGTAAATGCTTCAATCTTTTCTCCGGTTTTAACCCAGAGATCTTTCTCTAAAAGAGAAAAACTAGAATTATCTTTAACTAATAGAGATTCGAATATGCCATCTTCATTATTATGTAAAATGATTTCAGCGATATTGTGGTGGTATAGAGGTTTTAAATTAACATCTTTAGAATCCAAACCAACGCAATCCATTATATGTTTTTTAATCAAATCAACTCCAGTGGAGTATTTGAGCATTTCAGCAATTCTATTTCCTCCCCCTCGAGGAGAAACCTCCATAATATATGGCTTACCATTTTTAGATATTCGTGCCTCTACGTTATAAATTGATGTTTTCATCTTTAACAAATTTAAAAGACGTTGAATATCACTTATTAATTCTTCTTGCTTATCATTTTTCATCGTTGATGGCCAGATGAATCCAGATGGAACAAATGGATTTTGACTTGATTCATCAAAGTATTGATCGCTTAATGATGCAAAAACAAGTTTTCCGTTTTCTGAATAGCAATCTGAATCAGATGAACAGCCATCTTTTTCGATGAATTCTTCAACAATAATTGATTTAGATAAAGATTTTTGAAATGCCAATTGGCCAGCTTTTAATAGTTCTTTTTCTGAACCAACCTTTGAAACACCTTTCGATCCTGCCGAATCAACCGGTTTTACAATAACAGGATAAGGAAGTTTATCTTGGTCGGCCATTAAATCATTAATGTCTTTATAATTAAACGATTTTGGAACATTAAAACCATTTTTTTCTAGAAATTCCCTAAAGAGCGATTTGTTTTGAAGAATTATAACTGACTCATATGGTCCAACAGATAGTAAACCTAGCTTATTAGAAACAAAAGCCATTGTTTTTACGCCGGGATCGCACGCAAATGATGTGATTCCATCAATATGGAATCTTTTTGCTGCATCTAAAACTTTCTCTTCATTGGTAACCGAGATATTCAAAAACAAATCAGAATATTTGTGAGCGATATTGTTTGGTAAGTAGTCTACAGTAATAACAAAAACACCTAATTCGTGAGCAGTTTTAATAAGTGGTAAAACATACCTTGAACCGCCTAGAATCATTAAAGTTTTCTTTGTTGGAGATGCTTTCATATAACGATAGTGTATTTAATTTTAATCTTTATATCAAATTAAATAGAAATGTGGTTTTTTAAATCGTGCTGTATAATATTTGAGAACCATGAAGCGTAGAGAAATCGAAAAAGAATACAAAAAGAGCATCAAAAATAGTTCATTAGTTGATTTAAAAGATTATCAATTTAAAGATGAACCAATCACAGTGTCGGTTTTGTGTCTTTGTTATAACCATGAAAAATATATAAAACGTTGCATTGAAGATTTTCTGAAACAAAAAGTTAATTTTAACGTTGAAATTCTTATTCATGATGATGCCTCTACTGATTCGTCCCAAAGCATCATCAAAAAATATTCTGAGTTATATCCTTTTATCAAACCAGTTTTTCAAAAAGAAAACCAATATAGCAAGGGAGTAAATATTGAAAACTCAATATTATCTAAGTTAGCTAAAGGAAAATATATCGCGATTTGTGAGGGTGATGACTACTGGACCGATCCATATAAAATAATTACCCAAGTGAATCTTTTTGAAAGTCATCCCGATACACATTTTATAGTTCACAAGACCGGTAATTATGACATTAACGGAAATCGATTAGGATTTATTCCCAGAAACAGAATGAAGAGTGGAATATATCAAAGAGAAGACATTGTTCCAATTTTGATTGAAACTTATTTATTTCATACGACCTCATATATGTTTAAGACAGAAGAATATAGAAAGTACTGTGAAAATTTACCTTTATTCGCAAAAGAAATGTCTGTTGGAGATTATGCTTTACAACTTTATTTTTCTAATCTAGG
>CAMPBE010000029.1 GCA_946636615.1 uncultured bacterium
GGCATGAAAGTCGTTGTCTATGATCCTTTCACATCCCGTGAGATCGTTGAAAAATTTGGTGGTGAATATGTTGAAACATTGGACGAATTTTGGGGAAAACCTGATTTTATAACTGTTCACGTTCCAAAAAACAAAGACACTTTGAATATGATTAATAAAGACACAATTGCCAAAATGAAAAAGGGTGTAAGGCTTGTAAACTGCGCAAGAGGCGGTATTATTAACGAAACGGACTTGAAAGATGCCGTAAATTCAGGCTATGTCGCAGGATGTGCGGTTGATGTTTACGAAAACGAACCGAATATCACCGAGTGTCCGCTAATTAATTGTGAAGGAAACGTCGTTCTGACTCCTCATTTGGGTGCAAGCACGCAAGAGGCACAAATAAATGTTGCAATTGACGTTGCAGAACAGATTAGAGAAGTCCTCTCAGGCGGTTCTGCATCTTCTGCTGTTAATATCCCGTCATTAAGACCTGATAAATTAGAGCCGGTCAAGGATTACATGCAAATCGCCGAAAATACAGGCGAACTAGCCGTTCAACTATCAAGCGGTGCGGTCAAAACTATCGAAATCACTGCTGACGGGGATTTGGCGGAACTTGATATTCAGCCGCTCGAGGTTGCTGTTTTGAAAGGTGTTTTATCGTCAAGATTAGAGGGTGTTAATTACGTAAACGCTCCTGTTATTGCGAAAAACAGAGGGATAGACATAATTTCTACACGCTCAAAGGCAAAAACAAATTTTGCAGGCAGAATTTTGGTTAAATTAACGACTGATAAGGAAACCACAACGGTTGCAGGTGCGCTTGTAACAAAGGATATCCCGAGAATAGTTAAGATTAACGATTACGAAACAAGCATAAGACCTGAAAAACACATGTTGATTGTTCCGCATGTCAATAAACCCTCAATGATTGCGCAAGTTGCAAAAGTTATCGGCGAAAACGGCATTAATATCGGCTCAATGAACGTTGTTCAGAAGAACGACAGGCATGAAACGGAGTCAATAATGGTTATAAACATAGATTCTTCCGCCGATGACAAGACTTTGACACCGATTTCAAAAATCGACGGTGTACATAATCCGAAATATGTAAATTTGACGGTGTAGAAATGTTTCCTCGCCCCTTTAGGGAGAGGGTTTGTATGGGGGCTAAATGACAAAGCTTGCGGTATTTGATTTTGATTCAACATTAATGGATGGGGAAACTTTGGAATTTTTTGCCGAAGATATCGGCATTAGAGAAAAAGTTAAGGCGATAACTGATAAGGCTATGCGTGGTGAGTTGGACTTTTTTGAGAGTTTAACTGAGCGTGTGTCTTTTTTGAAAGGATTGTCCGTTTCGAAAGTCGATGAGATTTGCCATAATCTTCCATTAATGTGTGGTGCAAAAGAGGTTGTAAAAGGTTTGCAGGATAAAGGTTATAAGGTCGTTTGTTTTTCGGGCGGATTTAGAAATGCAACAAAATATTTTGCCGAAAAATTGGGGCTTGACGGTGAATTTGCTAACTATCTTCATTCAAAAGACGGTGTTTTAACAGGACTTGTCGGCGGTGAGATGATGTTTTCCGACAGTAAAGGACAAATGCTTGAAAGATTGCAAAAACTTTTAGGTGCAACAAAAGAGGATACTCTTGTAGTGGGTGATGGCGCAAACGATTTGAGCATGTTTAAGTTTGCATCTAAAAAGGTAGCCTTTTGTGCTAAACCTATTTTAAAAGAAAATGCAAATATAGTTATAGACGAAAAAGATTTGAGTAAAATATTGTTTTATATCTGATTTTATTGCTTATTACAGCAATTTTGACATTTTTTTGAATAGCATATGGGTTCAGGGTGTATAGATATTGAGCTGTTTAAAAATACAGATTGAATTTGATTCTCTATTTCGTCACAAATTTTATGGCAGTCACATATAGATGTTTCTTCAGGGAATTGAAGGATCAAGTCAATATCCTTGGTTGGTCCAACTTGTCTTGCTCGTATTCCATTCCGTTTAAGTTTTGCGTTACCCGAATGTCTCTTTATAATATTTTTTATTTTTTCAATGTCATCACTTGGTAAAGAATGGTCAAGCAGGTTTTGTAAGGCTTTTTTGGATATAGAGTAACCTGTTTTATATATAAATACTGATATTAAAATTGCTATAATCGGGTCTAATAGCATATAACCTGTAATTTTTATTAAAATTAAACCAATTAGTACACCCAAAGAAGAATATACATCTACTCTTAAATGTTCTCCATCAGCATATAGAGATATAGAATTTGATTCTTTTGATACTTTAAATAAATATGTACTAACTAAAAAATTTAAAATTACTGCTATACACATTACTATAATGCACGGTGTACTTTCAAATTCCACAGATTTAGACATAATAATTTTTTCAGATGATTTAAAAAATATGAATAAAGCAGCAAATATAATTAATAATCCCTCTATAAATCCGGACATGTCTTCATATTTGCCATGTCCGTAGGGGTGATCCTTGTCAGCCGGCTTTGATGATTTAATTACAGAAAAAAATGTTAAAACAGAAGCTACAAAATCGCTTGCTGAATGAATTGCTTCAGAAATTATACTTAAACTGCCAGAAATTATGCCAAAAATAATTTTAGCGACTGTTAGTGTAATATTTGAGCAAATAGAAATTGATGCAGCTAATTTTTTCTTTGTATTTATTTCCATAACCATTACATTATATCACATTTTATAAAATCTTTAATATTATAGGCCAAATATCATAAGCAAAATAAGTGCTATCGGAACAATAAATTTAAGACCAATATCAAAGCAAAAAGCAAATGCTTTGTTCTTAATGAGAGTGTTACCTTTTAGCTTAATATACCAACCTGAAATCAAACATAAAAATAGCGTATTTAGTGGAAGCATGACGTTTGATGTTAAAAAGTCTAAAAAATCGAATATGGATTTATTAAAAATCAAACAACCTTTTAGCATGCCAAATGACAAAGTTGCAGGAATCGCAATAATTGAAATTAAAATAAATAGTAGCGTACAGGCTTTTATCCTTGATATTTTGAATCTTTCAGTTATTGTTGCACATGGTCCTTCAAGAACACTGATACCAGAGGTGATTGCGGCACAAAGTAATAATATAAAAAATAGTAATGCGACAATGTTACCGCCTGATATTTGAGAAAATATTTTAGGTAATGTTACAAAAACAAGTCCTGCACCTGAATTTGGTTCTAAATTAAAAGAAAATACTGCAGGAAATATCATTATACCTGCTAAAATAGCAAACGTAGTGTCTGATAGAATAATTGTATAAACAGATTTTACTATGTTTTTATCATCTTTTATATAGCTACCATATGTTAGTAATGCACCCATTCCTATACTTAATGTAAAAAAAGCTTGTCCTAGCGCTGCAAGCACCATATGTGTGTTTATTTTGGTAAAGTCCGGTTTAAACATATATTCAAGTCCAATATTCGCATTTGGTAATCTTAGCGACACTATAACTAGAAAAGCTAATATTATAGCAAGTAGTGGCATTAATATCTTGTTGGTAGCTTCGATTCCATTTTTTATTCCTCTTGCTGTAACAAAAATACATATAAATAAAAACAATAATGTCAGTAATACAGGATATACAGGTTGTTCAATAAAGTTAGAGAAATATTCGCCATAATCGGAAATGTTTGAGTAAAATACACTCTTTAGTATGTAATTAATAATCCATCCGCCGACTATAAAATAAAATGATGCAATAAGTATACCGGTTATTGGGTTTAGTGCTCCAAGAAATCTAAAATTTTTATTTATAGATTCGTATGCGCCTACGCACTCTTTTTTAGTAAGTTTCCCGATATAAAGCTCATTCAATAGAGGAATAAAACATATTGTAGAAATTAACAAAATATAAACGGCTAAAAAAATAGCACCACCATTTTGTCCCATAATATAAGGAAATCTCCAAATGTTTCCCAACCCAACAGCCGAACCTATAGCTGTAATTATAAATGCATATCTTGAAGTCCAACTTGGTCTATTTTCTTCCAACTTATCTCTCCTGACTTGATTTATTATACTTGTTTTATTTTTATAATTCCATATGTAAAGCACTATTTTGTTAAGGTATTTATATATTTTGCAACTCCCTCGCCCATGGAAAAACAATTTGGCTGAATTCTCAAGGCTCCTTGAGCTAAAAAATCAGCGGAAATACATCTGCCAATTACAAATAAATTATCTATATCTTCAGAAATTAATGATTCTATTGGTAATGAATACTCATCAACAATTTCTAATGTAGATGAATTTTTTTCTGTTGAATGAACATCAACAGGGTATTTTGAAATTAATACCGGATTATTAAATTTCTTACCTGTTTTTAAGTCATTGATAGTATAAACATATTTCCCCTTTATTCGCCTTGAAACTCTTACACCCAAATCGTCTGCAATATTTGATATGTAAGAATTTTCAAATCCGGTTAAGAATGTTTTGCAAAATTTGTGAAGTCGTAAAATACTTTTTCTGGCTGAAATAAGCGCCACAGTACGATCCTTAGTGTTCAGAGGATCAACTGTTTCGATAATTCTAGGACAGTTAAATGCAACAGCGTCAGGCATTCCGGCAATAGTAAAAATTTGAAAATAATTTCTGTCAGAATCCTCTAATATTCCCTCTTTAACAGCCATATCAAATAGCGGCTTTAAAGCCCATTCCCTGTTTGTGTCCCAGGTGTAGGCGGTAGACAAATGTACTTGTCCATCTATATGTTCAACTGTTGTAACCTCTCTGTTACGATCAAATTCAAGCAACCATTTAGAAAAAGCTTCTAAATTAACATTAGATACAATAAATCTTAAGCTAACAGGCTGAATTTCATCTTTTTTTTCTAAAAAACTACAATTACAAATCTTTCCAATTTCACAATCGCCTGTTGAATCAATTACATATCTCGCTTCGATAGGTTCAAATAACTCTTTGTTGCAATTTTGTATCTCGTAGTTATATGGTGATAATATTTTTTTGTTTAAAACCAATTCATTAATATGTTTACTATTAATTTTTATATCGTGTATGCATGTATTAAATAATATTTCTACATTTGCGTTTACGAGCATATCATCGAGAACAATTTTTAATAATTCAGGATTTAGCCAGCCTTTATTATTTTGATAGGTAATTTGTCCTCCAATATCGTGCATTTTAGCAATTAAATCACAATAAAAGTCAGTGTTAATCAAATTTTCTCCCGAAAACATAGCAGGAACAACAAGACCGGAGGTAATTGTGCCACCCAAATGTATATTTTTTTCTATTATAAGGGTTTTTAACCCAAGTCTGCCGGCAGTATATGCTGCAGCGCAACCTGAAGTACCGCCACCTACCACAACAACATCATATTTTTTCATTTTGATGCTCCTTTTTGTATTGTTTTATAAATTTTGAACTACTTTCCAAATTTGAATTATTTAGTTCAAAATTATGCGCGGCTATAATAGCCTCATTAGTCAGATTTAAATTTTCGTCACGATAAATTATACCTGCTTTTGTTTTCATGAGTCCTAAATCGTATTCTGAAAGGTCTAATTTTATAAACGATTTATTTTTAACAGCAATTGTTCCTGAATATTTTTTATAATTGTCGGAATAAATTTTTCCGACGTAAAAACCTGCATTCAAAAAAGTGTTTCTAACCTGTGCGGAATTAGAATAAGTTAAAATCATTCCATCATTATCAAGATGTTTATATAATTCTTTAAAAAATTCCAAAGTCCAAAGGCAAGGGCATTTTGTAGGAGTAAATGCATCTAAAAATATTAAATTATAAGTTTTTGTATCTTTTTCTATAGATGACCTTGCATCATTAATATCAAGCTTAAAATCAAAATTGTTATATTTAAGGTATTTGAGAGCCTTTTTATGGCTCTTAGATATATACTTATAATATATATTATGTAAGAAAGCGTTTAAAGTTAATAAAAAGGTGTTTGTACCCTTTCCGTATAATTCTACACGCAATAAATCCGTTAAATTCTTGTCAAAATATTTTTTGTATTTTTTGTTATCAATTATTTCAAAAATCGAACTATCAAGCTTATTTTTAATTAATTCATAAAAAATAAATTTTGTTTCATTTAATAATTTATATTTGTTATAAACATTAGATGAAAGCATTTTTGAAATTTTTTCTTGGTCAAATAGTAATTGCTCATTTTTTACTATATTTTTATCTGTTATAAAAAAAGGAGATAAAAATGGTAAATTTTTATCTGAGTCTATAGCATGTATATAAATTTTAGGAAAAATATTATCGCCATGTATCTGACCGTTACAAATAATATTATCAGTATATATCGTATCGTTATAGTAAAATTTAATTATTTCATTTATAAAAGTTTTAGTGTTGTATCCAATTCCAAAACATATGTCTAATAATTTTATTTCTTTTTTATTTTTTAATAAATAATTTAGATGTGATGGTTTTAAGAATTTTTCATAAGCTTCTGTCAATGCGCCGTAAGTTGAGTGATATATATCGTCAACTTCAGGTGAATATAGACCTACAGAGCCGTCATTTGTTATATATGGATAGAATTCGTACATAATATATGAGATTCTTCGGCTTTTACGACATTCTGAGAGAAGCGAAGAATCTGGAATATTTCGTCTCAGAATGTCGTAATTATATAATATACTTGCAAAATAACTCAAATTCTTTATATATCTTCACTATTATTAAATTATAATGCTTATAATTCTTTTTTTGATATAATATTTTATATAATAAGTAATATGAGGAATATATGAAAATTAGTGTAAAAGTCCCCGCTACAACAGCCAATATTGGTGCAGGTTTTGACTGTTTAGGGATGGCGTTTCCAATATATAATACTATAACTATTGAAGAAACGGTTTTACCTGGTACAGGTATTGAAATAAATGTTTTAAAAGACGAAAATTCTAGTGGCAATATGATGTTAGAGCATGTACCGTTAGATGAAACTAGCATTATATATAAGGCTGTTGAATTATTGTATAACTCAATTGGTCAATCACCGAGCGAGTTGAAAATTACTGTACAATCACAAATACCTGTAGCAAGAGGTCTTGGCAGCAGTGCTTCTGTTATTGTTGGGGGATTATTGGCAGCTAATGAACTATTGGGAAGACCTGCAGATGAAGTTGCTTTGCTTTCTATTGCAACTGAGGTAGAAGGTCATCCTGATAATGTTACCCCTGCAATTGTTGGCGGTTTGGTGTTATCTTCTCAGGAAGAAGATGGTAGAGTTGTTTATACAAAGTTAAATTGGCCTGACGAATGGGCTATAACGGTTTGTATACCTGATTATGAACTTTCTACAGATATTTCAAGGTCTGTGCTGCCAAAAGAAGTGCCATTTCAAGATGCCGTTTTTAATGCAAAACGTTTAGGCATGTTTGTTCAAGCTGTAAATACAAAAAATGAAGATTTAATACGTTTAGCGCTTCAAGACAGGCTTCATCAACCTTATAGAATGAAACTAGTTCCGGGGTTGGATAAAATTACTTGTAGCTTAAAACACGAAGAAGACGTATTTGGCTGTGTGTTGAGTGGTGCAGGTCCTGCAATTCTTGTTATTTCTCGTAAGAATAATTTGGATAGAATTAGATCAATTGTAAAGGAAACTTGGGAAGATTTAAACGTAAAAGTAGATATTAGAACATTGCCTGTTGAAAGGCAAGGTGCTCAAATAATTTCATACGAATAGATAATTATAAAGGCTCGCTTTTGGCGAGCCTCTTATATTTATTAATTCCCTTTTTCTTATTATGCTTGACCTGTGTATTCTGGGACAAGTCCTTTTGCATCCGCTTTTTCTTCTTGTTTGTATGCTTCGTATTCTTGTTGTGCGATCTTGAGTCTTGATTCTAAATTATCTTTTTCTATTTGTAATGAATCTTCCAAATCTTTAAGAGCTTGTAAGTCAGCTTGTTTTTGCATTTCGAACATATTTTGCCACATAGATTGAGCTTGTGCAAACTGCATTTGAACCATTTGCTGCATAGCTGAATATTGTTGTATTTGAGTTGAATTAAATGCTCCAAAGTTAGCCATACCCATACATTGCTGTCCAAACATACCCAAACCGGACATACCCATTGCAGGATTCATAGCAGGCAAACCTTGTGCCTGAGCATAACCAAACAATGTATATTGCATTTGCATTTGCATAGTGTTTTTCATGTTACGCTCTTGCGCTTCATACATCTTGGTCCTATCGCCTATTTCTCTTGTAACTCGGCGCAAACGACTCTGGATGCCTATCATCTGGAATTGAATATCCCTGACAAGCTTTCCGGTCATCAATTTACCGTATGCGCCCATTAAGAAACCCATGTTAGTATCCTTTGTGTTTTAGTCCTCGTAAATATATAAAGTATTATATTTATTAATAATTGCCTTTTTATAAAAATAATGTTAAGATTTTGTAACATTTGAAAAATAAAATTTATATAAAATTTATTTACAAGGTTAATTTTTCTTGATATACTTGAATCATTGGATATTTTACAAATTATGAAAAATGAAAAATTTTTATATAAATCTGTTTCTAAAAAAGATAATGATTATATAATTTGGATGGGATTTCCCGGGATTTATTCTTTTGGAATGTCATCATTAGGTTATTTGTGGATGTATAAAGCTGTTGATGAGTGCGAAGAATTTAATGCTGAAAGGATATTCTCTGATACACTAAATACAGTCTATAGTGCTGAAAACGTTAATGCTTTTGGTTTTTCTTTTTCATTTGATATGGATTTTTTAGAAATTTTTTCAATGCTTGAAAAATATCATATACCTCTTAAATCTGTCGACAGAGATGGAAATTATCCTCTTATATTCTCAGGCGGACCTGTTGTTACAGCAAATCCTTTACCTTATAAAGATTTTTTTGATTTCTTTATAATTGGTGATGGGGAAGATATAAATATTAATGTTCTCAAAATTTGTAAAAATAATAAGGATAAACCAAAAGATGAAATATTAAGGATATTGTCTGAAATTGAGGGTATTTATGTTCCAAAATATTCCAAAAGAGTTAAAAAAGCTACTAAAAAACTTACAGAATGTATTTACACTCCAATTATTAGCGAGAACGCATTTTTTAAAGATACATTTATTATAGAAATGTGCAGAGGTTGTACTAACAGATGTGGTTTTTGTTTGGCAGCTTATTTAAATTTGCCGTTGCGCTCAGTTCCGCATGATTCATTAATGAATGCAATTAAATTAGGACTTGAAAATACAAATAAAATTGCTTTTTTAGGCGCGGAAGTTAGCGCACATCCAAAATTTCATGATGTTTGTAAGTATATTTCAGAACTTATAAAAAGTGGAAAAAATATAGATATGAATTTTTCTTCTCTCAGGGTTGATGCTATATCTCCTGACGTTATTGAAACGCTGAAATTATCAGGCCAAAAGAGTTTGACTCTTGCAATTGAGGCTGGTAGCGACAGGTTAAGAAAAGTTATAAATAAAAATTTATCTGAAAAACAGATATATGATGCAGTAAAAATAGTAAAAGATAATGGGCTTAAAGGTATCAAATTTTATGGTATGCTTGGGATTCCGACAGAAACTGATGATGATATTGCTGCAATTATTGAGTTAGCAAAAAAAATAAAATCAGAAAATAAATTTTTAGATATTTCATTTGGTTTTTCAAGTTTTGTGCCCAAACCTCATACTCCTTTTCAATGGTTTGGAAGGGAAGATACAAAATCTTTGGAAAATAAAAGTAAATTTCTACAAAAAGAATTGCATAAGCTTGGGGTTCAAGCTACAGTTTCAAGTATAAAATGGGATTATTGGCAAGCTGTTTTGTCTCGAGGAGATGAAAGATTAAATAATTTTGTTTTTGAAGTTTATAAACAAGGTGGCAAGCTTGGAGCATTTAAATCTGCAGCAAAGAAACTAGGTCTAAATACTGACTCATTTGCATATGATACCTATAATTTTGAAGAAAAACTTCCTTGGGATTTTATTGAAATTTCTCCAGGAAAAGATTTTTTAATTAATGAAAACAAAAGGTTAATGTCTTATAGCGGCTTGTAATCACAGTATACAAGGCTTGACCAATCATCATAATAGCTTATTTGAGTTGCGCTTCCTGATTTTATATATATTTTGTACATGGCTTTGTCCTGAAGTTCAAGAGCGGCACAAATTGCAGCTTTTATAACATCTCTATGAGTCACAATAATTATTCTGTTACCAATATTTTCATTGATTACTTCATCAATTGATATCTTTACTCTTTTGATAAAGTCTGTAACAGATTCTGCATCTTCAGGAGTTGAAATTTCCGGACTATTTACAAGTTTTTCAAAAGCCTCAGGATATTTTTGGTATACCTGAGCAAACGTCATACCGTTGAAGCTGCCGCATTTTCTCGGATGTAAATCCTCGATGATTTCGTAGTCTTGTTTAAACATTTTTGAAACCATTTCTGCGGATTGAGTTGAGCGAACAGCCGGTGAAGAATAAATTCTGTCATTCTTTACACCACGTTTTTTAAGAAAATCACATATTTTTTCTATTTCATTTTGTCCCAAGTCACTTAATGGCGGGTAATTTTCAGAGTCGGTGAGTCGTGCATCTTCACTATATATCGTTGATCCGTTGCATATAAAAGTTATTTTACATTTTCTTTCAAAATACATAATTATTAATCCTTTTTATGATATTATAGCATTAAATAAAGAAGGAGTCATGTATGCGAGGAAAAGCTTTCAAATTTGGAGATAATATTTCAACAGACCATATTGCACCGGGCAGATTGTTTCATTTAAGGTCTAATTTACCTGAATTTGCAAAGCATGTACTCGAAGATGCTGATCCTGAATTTGCATCAAAAATGCAAAAAGGAGACTTTGTAGTAGGCGGTTCTAATTTTGGGCTGGGATCTTCAAGAGAACATGCTCCTCAAATAATAAAAATTGCAGGTGTTGGTGCTGTTATTGCAAAATCTTTTGCAAGAATTTTTTATAGAAATGCAATAAATATTGGTTTGTTAGCAATTGAGTGTGACACTGATTCAATTGATGCCGGTGATGAACTTGAGTTGGATATTGAAAACGGTGTTATTAAAAATTTGACAAATGGTACTATTGTTCAAATAGAGCCGTTGCCGCCGGTTATGATAAAAATGCTTAATGATGGTGGCTTGGTGGAACATATTAAGAAAAATGGCGATTTTAACTTATAGTATCTCCTGTTGCTTGACTTTCTCTATTGTGTATTGTTAAATAATTAGGTACACTTGTCGAAATTTTTCGTGCTGAATATTTCAATGAGTATATGTAAAGCAGGAACGTAGGGTTGTGCTTCATAGAAGAGTAACAGTCGGCAGTTCCGTTATAACCGGAATGCGTAAGGGTTTCAGGTTATAATCTTTACAAGTTAGAAAATAGTTGAGCATAATTGCTCAACAGAGAAAAGGAGAAAAAAATGCCTACAATTAATCAATTAGTACGTCAAGAACGTAAAAAATTGACAGACAAAACAAAATCTCCTGCTTTGATGGATTGTCCTCAAAGACGTGGAGTATGCACAAGGGTTTACACAACTACCCCTAAAAAACCAAACTCAGCTCTAAGAAAAGTAGCCAGAGTTAGATTAACAAACGGATTTGAAGTTACTTCATATATTCCGGGTATCGGCCACAACCTTCAAGAACACAGTGTTGTTCTTATAAGAGGTGGAAGGGTTAAAGATCTTCCAGGTGTCCGTTATCACATCGTAAGAGGCACATTGGATACTGCTGGTGTTGCTAACCGTGCACAATCAAGATCTAAATATGGTGCTAAAAGAGATAAAAAAGGAGGTAAGAAGTAATGTCAAGACGTTCTAAACCTGCAAGACGTATTCCGGCAGCAGATCCGGTATATAATAGTGTAGATATTTCAAAATTTATTAACAGAATAATGAGACGTGGTAAAAAGTCTCTAGCTGAAAAAATCTTCTATGCAACATTATTGAAATTAGAAGAAAGAACAGGTGAAAAACCACTTGAAACTTTCCAAAAAGCTATGACAAATGCAACTCCTTTATTGGAAGTTAAAGCTCGTCGTATCGGTGGTTCTACTTACCAAGTACCTATCGAGGTTAAAGCAGACAGAGGTTTTGCGCTTGCTTCTTCATGGTTAATAGAAGCTGCTAAAAAGCGTGGCGGAAAATCATTTATAGATAAATTAACTAATGAATTGATTGATGCTTCAAACGGTTCAGGTGCAGCTTGCAAAAAACGTGAAGATACTCACAAAATGGCTGAGGCTAACAAAGCGTTTGCTCATTACAGATATTAATTTGTATTTTTATAAAAAAAAGAGGAATTCTTATTTGGATTCCTCTTTTTTGTTCTAATAATTATTTTTTATGTAGTTAATTATATCGTCAGATTCATACATTTTATTGTTCTTATCAACCATAAACGGAACTTGATCAATCCCGCCTATTTCTAACAGTTTTCTGTGGTTTTCAGAATTGCCAATTTCTTTTTTTTCATATTTAATATTTTGTTCTTCAAGATAATTCATAACTTTTCTGCAATAAGGACATGTGTCCATAACATATAATTCTAGCATATAACCTCCTTTGTTTAATTATATATATGCTTAATAAAATTTTTCAATAATACGCATGTACTAATAATATTTTATGTTAGAATAAAACTATGAAAAATATTTTATTTATATTTGGAACACGTCCTGAAGTTATAAAACTTGCACCGGTTATTTTGGAACTTAAAAAGTACCCTGAAAAATATAATGTTATTATTTGCAACACAGAACAGCAAAAAGAACTTTCAAATCAAACATTGGAGTATTTTGGACTTAAAGCAGATATAAATTTAGACTGTATGCGTCCTAATCAATCTTTGATAGAGGTTCAAACAAGAATTCTTTCAGGATTAAATGATGTATTTTTTAGTAATAGTGTTGATGCTACTGTTGTTCAGGGTGACACAATGACTGTATTATGTGGTGCTTTGGCCAGCTTTTACAATAAAATACCTGTTTTTCATGTTGAAGCAGGGTTAAGGTCATATGACATATTTGAACCATTTCCTGAAGAAATTATGCGCCAAATGACATCCAGAGTCGCTGAGTTAAACTTTGCTCCGACTGAAAAAAATCGGCAAGCATTATTAAAAGAAGATATTAATGATGATAAAATTTTTGTTGTAGGAAACACAGTTATAGATGCTCTATTCTGTCTTTCAGATGAAACATTAAAAAAAGCTGAAAAATTTTATAGCGATAATAATATTAAAATTGACGATAAATTAGTTTTAATTACAGCTCATCGCAGAGAAAACCATGGTGAAAGAATAGATAGAATCTTAAATGCTATTGAGCATCTTGTTCAAAAATATGATGATCATACTTTTGTTATTCCTGTTCATCCAAATCCAAATGTAAAAGAAAAAATATATTTAAGATTAAGTAAGTATAATAATGTTAAATTATTAGCACCGCTTGATTATCCGTATCTTGTATATTTAATGAAAAATGCAAAATTAATTCTAACTGATTCCGGTGGAATTCAAGAGGAAGCCCCATCTTTTGGGTGTCCTACACTTGTAATGCGATATGAAACAGAACGTCAAGAAGGTATTGATGCCGGTGTGTCAATTCTAGTTGGTGCTGATTATGACAAAATTATTTCATATAGTGAAGAAATACTGTCAAAAACAAAAGATGAAACAAGGCTAAAAGCTCAAAACCCATATGGTGACGGAACTTCTGCAAAACAAATTGAAAAAATAATATCTATCAAGTTTTCGCTAAATTAAATTTTTGTCAATCTGCTTTCGTAACTTCTAATAGTTTCACCTTTAAGCACATGCTTTCTGTAACTTTTGAGTTTGTAGTTCATGCTAGGAAGGGTTGCAATCTCTTTTTGGAAATTTTTATATAAAGCTTTTTCTCTTTCCTTGATAATTTCTGCAATGTCTTTTTGTTTTGGTTCATTATTAGCAAAATTTTTGGCAGATGCCATAATTGCTAACAGTAATAATATTGACACGATACTCCAGATAAATTTTTCTTCTTTTACATTGTCGCTTACAACAATTGGAGCAGAGTTTGGAGTTTCAAAAATTATATTTGCTCTTGATATGTTGGGAGCTTCTATAAACACTTTTAAATCGTTTCCAAAATTTTGAATTATCAGTCCACGAATATTGGATACATTTTTGTATAATGTATTTGTATCCTGTGATTGTTTTACATTTTTAAGTGTAATTATAAGATTATCAAGGCCATCAGACTCTTTATTTATTTTTGCTACGGAATCTGCTCTAAACACAATTGAATCAACCCCGTCGATTTCTTCTATAACAACCGAATTTAAAAAGTTATCTGAAGCAAAGGCCGATAACCCGAATAATATAATAAATATTGTTAATATATTTTTCAACATATCCCTATAATCCTCTACACATACAAGATACAACAATTTATAAAAAGTGACATCAATCGTGTTATTTATTCTCATAGTCCTATAGGTTGATTTTTTTGTAAAGTAATGTAACAAAAAAGTATCATGCTGAAATAAGGATTGTTTATATTTGTTTATTTATATGTAAGACACGAGAGTTATATGGAGCTTATATGAACGGAATTTTGTATAATAATAATTCTGAAAACAAGTTGCAAGGTATTTTATGTTCAAAAACTTCAAAAGAATCTGTAGAAACTGCAGGTTCTCTTGCAATGGGAATTTATGACAGCTTATTTACATCTGGCTGTTATGACGAATTTTTTACAAATAACCCCTTTGCAGTCGATTATTCATTATATTCTGACTGTGGTGATTGTGTTGCTTATAGCGGATTTTTAAGCAGCTTTTCAAATGCAATATCAACACTAGGTTCTGTCGGAGAATCTTCTTTCTCCGGTGGGAGCAGTTTCGGTGGCGTATGTACATCTTGTGGTTGTTCTGGTGGATTTTCATCAGTTTGCTAATAAAAAAGAAGTTAGAGAAAAGAGAAAAAGATACATTAATTGACGGTTTTAATAGCCGTCAATTTTGTTTATCAATATAATATGTATTATACATATTTAATACTTACTGATAACGATAGTTTGTACTGTGGATATACAGATGACTTAGTAAAACGCTTTCAAAAGCATTTGTCCGGTAAGGGAGCTAAATACACACGTGCACATAAGCCTGTCAAAATAGTATACAGTAAAGAATTTTCTACAAAATCTGAAGCTATGAAAGAAGAAGCTCGAATAAAAAAACTTACACATCAAGAAAAACTAAAGTTATTCAGCTGATTCTTTTTCGTTATTAGCGTTATTTTTAGTTTCTTGTTTTAATTTTTCTTTTTCTTCTTTTAATTGTTGTTTTTCAAGTAATTTTAATTCTTTTTCTTTTTGCTTTTCTAGTTGTTCTTGTTGTTTTATTGCTTGCTGTTGTTTTATTTCGTTGTATTTTTGCAGGGCATCAGTACCTTCAGTTGAACCATTGATCTTTTTACGCAAATTATAATCTTTTTGAGATTCCCTATACTCATTATTTAATTCTCTAATCTTTGCCTTATAAGATTTTTTATATTCCCTCAATTCGGCTTTTTCTTCTCTCTTAGCCTGTTTTGCGTTATCTTTATCAATTCTTTTTTGTTGCCTTTGTTCTCTTTTTACAATAGAAGCAGGTTCAACTCCAGATTTTATCAATTTATAACCATTCATGCTGATTGAAATTGGAGCATTGTCAGTTGAAACTAACCTTGGCGATTCGCCCGTATAGCTGATTGCCCAAGTTCCTAAATATACAGGTTTATCACCTGTATAAGCTTCAGATGTTACAATTACCCAATCCGGATTTTTTTGGCTAAATCCCAAAGGTTTAATATCCCATCTTTTATCGTCTAAATTAATATCTCGTGCAGCCTCCCAATAATACTTAATAGAAGCTCTTACATCTTGCAGATTGTAAGAATTTTTAGTTTTAAAATCATATACATATGGGGTAGTTTTCCATATGCCGTCTTTTGTATTACCAATTTTTTCTTTTAATAAAACTTTATTACCATCTTCGGAAAAATCAACAGGAGTAATTGTTCTAAATGTATAATAGTTATCATTATCTTTATCTGTAGATAATATTGGCTCAGAATACCTGTGAACAACATTTGCTGTTAAAATTTTATCCATATTAGATTTTGCTTTATCCAATTTAATAACAAAAACATCGCATGCTGTAGAGCCGCTGTTTGGGTAGTAATATATTGACGGATAAACTAATTTTGTAAAATCAGGCGATACAATCCCCTGTGCATTTTGTTGTCTTCTTTCATAAAAAGAATTATACAGGGTAATTTCAGGGCTACCTGGAGGATTATTGTACCTTACAATTTTATACGCAGGTTGTGGGACATATAACATGTCAGATGGAATCGGTTCTTTAGGAATTTCAATTTCCTGTTTCATCTTATCTTTTGGGGCAGATAAAATTTCATACTCCTCAACTGTCATATAGCCGGATGGGTTCCTGTTAAGAACCATTTTTTCGTATTTTTCTTTTTCATCCTGCTTTTTAACCTTTAATTCATATTTAGCCTCTTTTTTATTATAATCTTGATGTGGCAATGGTATTTCATCACCCCATTGTATCCATGCACAAAAAGCCGCTGCAATACCAATTAGCGCAGGAATCATACAAGCCCCTCATTAATTGCAGTAGAAACAGCCTTTGCTCGACTTGTAACATATAGTTTTTGTAAAATACTATGAACATGAGTCTTAGTTGTTGAAATTGTAATTACAAGCTTCTCTGCTATTTGAGGATTTGTCAAACCATCAACAATTAAAGCCAAAACTTCCATTTCCCTTTCAGTTAAACCATATAAGTTCTTGCCTAACTGATAATTAATCTCACCTTTTTTATCATTTAAATCAGAGCTGCGTCTAATGTTTGTTAAAACAACCTTAGCAATTGCAGGATCAAGCCAACCTGCGCCCTCAGAAACAGCCAGAACAGCGCTAACAGTATGTTCTGCAGTAGCGCCTTTTGTTATATATCCATCTGCTCCAGCTTTAAATGAATCAAAAATATCGTCATCACCTTCACGAGATGTGTACATTAAAACTTTAATATCCGGATTTTCAGCCTTTATCTTTCTTGTCGCCTCAATTCCGTCAATTGTCGGCAAACCAATATCCATAATTACAACATTAGGTTTTAAAGATATAGCATTGTTAACACCTTCTAAACCATCAGCGCACATCCCAACAATTTCAATTCTGTCATTATTGCTTAATATAACAGATAGGCCCATTCGAGCCATATCATGATCTTCAACAATTAAAACTCTAACTTTGTTAGCCATTTATCTTTTGACTCTCCTTATTGTTCTCAACAACTACATTTGTAAGTAAAAATGAAAATTCACTACCTTTATCCAATTTGCTATCTACCCATATTTTCCCGCCATGTGCCTCAATAATCTGACGCGACAGATATAAACCTAAACCTGTGCCGGTTGAGCGTTTGCGAGTAGTACCTTGAGAAAACCTCTTAAATAAATTAGGTATATCTTCTTTTGGAATTCCGTTACCATTATCTGTTACAGAAAAAATTAAGTCACCATTTTGAGTCTTTGTTAAAATGCTAATTTTTCCATTTTTATTTGTATAATTTAATGCATTGCCACATAAGTTTGTAATAACACGTTTTATTTCTGCACGATCAGCCAGCACACAAGTTCTGTCATCATCAAGTTCATAAACAACTTCAAATGAAATATTTTTATTCTTAGCAATAGGCTCTAACTCTTTATAGCACTGATCTACTAAATCTTTTATTGAGAACGATGTCTTACACAATTCAAGCTTTCCGCTTTCAAAGCGATAAACTTCCAGCAAAGCATTAACAAGCCCTAACAGATCCTCATTGCTTTGCAACATTGTTGATAACAATACTTTTTGTTTTTCATCAATTTTTCCAATAGCTCCATCCAAGAAAAATTTTAAAGTTTGTATTGCAGCCAGAAGAGGAGTTCGCATATCATGTGTAAGTGTAGCTATAAAATCATCCCTAAGACGTTCTGTTTCCTTTTGAACACTAACATCTCTAATAACACCAACAATCTTATCACATTTAGAGGTTTCATCGTTTGATATAACAGCAAAACTTATTTCCACAGGAGTATGAATTCCGCTTAAAGAATTGATAATAAAGTAATCTCTTAAAATAATTTCAGTATTATCGTCTCCAAGTCCAAAAATACCACCAGAGACATTTTCCCTTGATGAATTTTCATCTTTATTATTTGAATAAGCTATTTCTTGAAATTTTTTCTTACATAATGAAGCTTCGGAAAGTCCTACCATATTTTCACAAGCTGGATTTACCTGTAAGATGTTTCCGACAGAATCGAGTATTACAATTCCGTCAGCGCAATAATTAATAATACCTGATAATTTGCAATTAGCTTCTGATAAGTCTGCAGTACGTTCTGCAACAACTTTTTCTAAATCAGTTGAATATATTTGCAATTGTTTTTTTGCTTCTTCCAACTCAGAAATTTTGTTCCTCAGATTTTCAAGTAAATGACTTCTCTCAATTCCGTTTTTTATGTTAACAAGCAAATCGTCATTATCCCAAGGTTTTTCTATATATTTATACAATCCGATTTCATTAATAGCCTTAATTGCGTTTTCTTTATCAGCGTAGCCGGTTAATAAAATCATACTAACTTCAGGATAAAGCTTTTTGGCTTCAGTTAAAAATTCTAAACCATTCATTTCAGGCATAATAAAGTCTGAAATAATCAAGTCGGGTTTATTTTTCTTTAAAAAGTCAATAGCCTCTAGCGGATTGTTAAATAAGTTTATATCGCTATAACCTTCAACTTTAAATAAAGCTTTAAAGGCAGAGGTAACCATTTTTTCATCATCTACTACAACAATTTTGCTCATATTAATATGATAGAATATTTTGCAGAAGCAGACAAATTCATTACAAAATTGAAATATAATCCAAAAGGAAATAGACTTAGTCTATTTCCTGCAATATTATGTTAGTGTTTTTCATAACTATGAGCTACATACTTTCGCTGTGCATATTCTTTGTCCAGATTATACAAAGCAGATTTTTCATCGCCAAA
>CAMPBE010000030.1 GCA_946636615.1 uncultured bacterium
TTGGGTTTAAGTACGATAATATCGCTCCGCCAATTTCCTCATTAGGGTCAAAATTTGAAGTTGGTGGATTCAATGAATTTTTAATAAGCATTTTAACTAATGGACCAAAAGCATCAGGAACTTGAGTTTTTCTATATATTCCCGCCAGATATGTTTGTATATTTGGAGATGTTGTATTGTTAAACCTTGCCAAAACCGGATACATTTTATCTATATTTTTTACACCGCTATCAAGCATTGAATTTAATATATGCAAAGTTTCCACAATTTGTTCTTCATTATTTGAATAAATTAAAACATCTGCAAGATAAGGTAGCGATGCCTCTTTTTGGGAAACAAAATAATCTACTTTGTTTTGATTTACAATAGTATAATTTCGATTACCTGATGGTAAAAGCACCTGCGAACCATTATATATATTATATGTTTGTAAAGAATTTATCATAATTTATTTAATTAGATTCTTCGGCTAATACGTTATTTTGAACAGAGCATACCCTTTTGTATACTGTCTCGTTAGGTTAATCTTACTGTCATTCTGAGCAGAGCGAAGAATCTCAAAACATTCTGCCTCAGAATGACAAAAACTATGAATATACATATGGCGGACCATTCTTTATTTCTAATAATATATTATCTGCCATAACCTTTAATTCTTCTTTTGGTTTTCCTGCTCTTACCTGTTTATAAAACTCATCCATAAGAGGCTGAATAGCTGCATCTTTTTTGGATTTAAAGTTCTTTAATTCGGTTGATACAAGTCGTTGTTGAAGCTCTGCTTCCGTATCCGCATTATATTTTTTAACCTGAACTTCTTTTATTGCGTCACCTAAAAGTTTTCCACCATACCCAAATGCAGTAAGTCCTGTAGTGCCCAAAAACAAAGCTTTGAATTGCGCATTATTAGTATCCAACAAATAATTATACAAAAATGCCCTGTAATCATTTACATGCGAATAAAATGCCGGTTTTGGAGTTTTACCGCCGCCGCAATAAACATTTGCATCAACCGTAGATTTTCCGATTTCTTTTGAAATTCTTTTTATAAATTCCTCTTTTTTATCCCAATTCATAGGCTTTAATGTTTCTCTAATTTCCTCTTCTGAAGCTTCAACCGTTTTAAACAGATTTTCAAGATTAACAATATCCTGTTTTTGAGATTTGTCTGTTGATTTTTTCACAATATTTGAAATCTCTGTTTTTGCATCTTTTACAAATTTTTCAAGATGCCCCTTACTCTTTGTCAATAATTTTAATGACAAAAAACCTAAACCCACAATTCCTGCAAGAGTACCCAAACCAGCAAGAAAATAAGTTAAATTTAATTTATCATCTTTATTCTTCCTACTCTTATTTCCTTTAAACATAAGTGATTTGAAAGTTTCTGACGTTCTTACATGTTTATCTGGCTCATAATTTAAATATCTGTTTAATTCAATCGCTTTTTGAGATAGCATACTGCGAGTAATCTGTATTTTCCCCCCAAAAGACTGCGTTTCTATATCAATAAGTTTTTCCTGCAAATTCTTTTGAATATCAGCTTCTCGTTTTTTTACCCAAACTTCTTTAAAACCATCAAAGAATGTTTTACCCATAAATGCCATTGCAGTCAAGGCAAAAACTCCAACTCCTGCCTGAATTGTCTTATAATTCGGACATTCAACTATTCTGTATAAAGCCTGAATAGTTTCCTCATTTATTGCAACATTTCTGACAGTCGGAGGAACTCTTTTTAATGCATCCATAGTCAAATTTACCTTTGAACTGTGATGCACAAGTCCCGCAATTCCGGCAACAGCACTCATTACCCCAAGCGCTATTGCACTTATCGGTAAAAGGCTTTTTTTTGCTTTGTCATTTTCATACAATCTTTCAGGCATCATGGTATTCTTGGAAATAATAAGTGAATCCATCGTTTCATTCAAATTTACACTATCATCGTTTTTTATATAATTATCAACAAGAAAACCCTCTTTTGTTTCAACAGTGGTGCGTTTTTGAGAATTTGTCATATTTCTTTGCTGTCTTACTGTTTCTGCATCATGTATTTTTATCATAACTTACGGTAATTTTAGTATCGCTTTTACAGATTACTTATATACGCCAATATATTTATAATATCGCTTTGTTCTGGCAACGCACTCGGGCAATCACATAAACTTGATTCATAATCTATTAACTTATCCTTCGCACCTGTTTTGCTTAACTATTTTTCCTTATCCTTTCTTGTAATCTTTTTATATAAATCATGTACAAATGTTTTCAATTCAAAAGTTCTTTTTGCTTCTTCTATCTTTTTATCATCATTATCAATATCAAGTGGTTGAAATATAGAAAATAGTGATTTTACTTTCTTTTTAAGATTTGAAAAAGCATCTGATATTTTCTTTTCAACTGAATTTTTTAATTCTCCCATCATTGCAGCTAATTTATCCGAAATATCAGCTGTTTTCTGAATAAAATTAGAAATTGCACTTGGAATATTAGCTAAAAATCTCAAAGAAGCACCAATTAAAGTATTCAAAACAAAACCGACAGGTTTTGATATTATAGATGGAGCTTTTTGGGAAAAAATTTGAGCAATATTTGCCAACTTTTGACTTGAATTAATCAGAGTATTTTCAAAAATTTTCTGCATTTGAGCAAAATGTTGAGCATCATTTTGTCTTTGTAATTGTGCATTTTTTTGAGCTTTTAAAAAAGCACCTATTGCAGCACACTCATTCCAGCTCATTTCACCGGGTTTGGCAGAAAAATCTGCTCTTTTTTGCATGCCTCCACCCATGCCGCTGCATATAGGACATGCGCCCTGCGGAAGCCCATGCGGACAACAACCTATTTTAGACGTATTTGTATGTACTGTTGTTAAAGACATTAAAAAATCCTCGTACAGAGGACTCAAAATTTCACTTCCAATCTGTGCGTAGAAGTCAAATATTCGAGCATTCCGACTATTACGGCTGCGCCAGCAGTTGGAGATATTCACTCCATTTCCTCATAAGGCTAGAATAAGCCAAATAAAAACTTTAGTCAAAATAACAAACACTTTGTATAAGTTTTGTAAACAAAAATCAAATTTCTGAAATTTTATAATTAAAAAATACTTTACTTTAATATGACGAGAGAGATACATAGTAAAATTATAAGTTTTGAAGATTATAAAGGTGCAATAAACAAACTTGATGATATGGCACAATTCGACCCTGCAAAGATTACAATTAATTTTCCAAAATCAGAGTCCAGAAGCGCAAAAGATTTTTTCAATAATTTTTTTGAAATAGCAGACGGAAATCCTGAATGGAATGTTTAAATTTCATCTATTGAAATACTTGTAATTCCGGAATTTCTTGCACTGTCCATAACTTTTACCATAGCACCATGAGATGAATCCGCATCTGTTTTTATCAACAAACCGTCAGGATAATCTGCAGCTTGAGATTTTATTGCTTCTTCAAGATTTTCTGCTGCGATTTGTGTGCCGTCAATATAATAGTTATCGTCTTCATCAACCATAACGGTCATTATTTTAGTTTCCTTATTTTGTGATTGTTCTTCCGCAACATTTTCAGGAACAGTCAAATTCAGGCCCTGTTGATCAAGCATAGGAGCAATAACCATCATAATAATTAACAGTACAAGAAAAATATCCGTCAATGGCGTTATGTTTATTTCATTAAATGTATCACGAGCTCTAGGCATTTATTAACCCTCTTTCCTGTTTTTTTCAAGTTCTTTTTGCTCTTTTTTGCTTAAAGGTTCACCTGCAACTATCAATTTTTTATATTCGGCATCTTGAGCTGCATTCATTATTTCCATTATTTTTGAACTTTTCACTTTTTCATCAGCCTTTACAACAAGTTCAGGTTTTTCTAAAGTTTCCTTTATTGCAACCAATTCTTCAGCAAGATTATCCTCATTCACAGGATTTCCATTCAAATACATATTGCCTTCTTTTGTAACGGATACTGTAGCATTTTGACTTTCAACAGAAATACCGCTATTAATTTCAGGCATTTTTATAGAAGTATCATTTGATTGAAATGTAGGCGCAACAACCATCATTATAATCAACAATACCAAAAAGATATCTGTCAAAGGCGTAATATTTATTTCTGTAAACAGGGCTTCTTTACCCTTGCTGTTTTTCATTCCCATTTTTTTATCCCTTTATTTTGTGAAGTGAGATGCGAAAAGTGAAAAGTCCTTATCGGTTTTCTAAAGCAAATTAAAATAATTATTTTTCGAGCGAAGCGAGCATAAAAAGCTCTCACATTTCACATTTTACCTTTCACTTTTGTTGTAATTTGCATTCCACAAATTATAGCGATATATTTGCACTACTTGGTGTTGTTGATTCATCGTTAGAATCTACAAAACTTAAGAACAACAATTTTATCAATTGAAAATCATCTTCATATCGTTTTACAATTGATTGGAAAGAGTTATAAAAAATAACCGCAACAATCGCAACACCTAGACCCATTGCAGTAGCAATCAATGCAGATGCAATACCTGAAGCAACCGCTGCTGATTGATTACCTTGAGCTGCCAAATCTTGGAATGTAAACAAAATTCTTACAACAGTACCAAACAAACCTAAAAACGGCGCAACACCACCAATTGTACCTAAAATTGTCAAATGACTTTCTAATTGTCTTGTTGTTAACGATGCTGAAATATCAAAAGCTCTTGAAAAACCTGATTTTTGTTCAGAATAAATTCTTATAGCTTCTTCTGTAATACTGCCAATTACACCACCACATTGTAATGCTAAGTTTTGAGCACCGTCCAAATTATTTTTTACAAGTTCTTTTTGTAATCTTGGAATAAATAACCCGATTTCTCTTTTATTTTTCTTGTAAAAAGAAAATCTGTTAATAATTACGGCAACTACCAAAACTGAACAAATCAATATCGGTAACAATACCGGCCAATCCATCATCATTGAAGTCCACAATAAATTCATTTTCTTATCCTCATTTTTCCTTTAGTAAAATTATTTTGTTTAATTCGCTAAGTCTTTAAGACGTTAAGACGTTAAGTTCATTTCATTTTGTTATTTTTGTATAACAGTATTTAATTTTTTGATAAGAACTTAACGACTTATCACCTTATCGTCCTATCGACTTCTAGTGATACCCTGAAGCTCCAAATACATTATAATCAAATGTAAATTGAATATCTATGCTTTGTCCCTTAAATTCAGCCGGCAATGGTCTGAAAGGTGCTGTTGCCTGAACCGCATTTATTGCTGCCTTATCAGCACCCGGAAGCCCTGATGATTTAAAGACACTACAAGATAACAATCTGCCATCTTTAGCTATTTTAAATAACAAAACTACACGTTTGCTTTCATTACCCTTTGGCGGATCCCAATTCATTTTGATACGTCTTTGGAGTTCTCTCATATATGGCCCAAAATCAGGTTCCCTAACCGCGTCAATTCCAGGTCTGCCGTTTGGATTGCCAGGTCCCGGATTGCCGCCACCGGTACCACCGCCGCCGCCTTTAGCCAACTTCGTTCCGGAACCGCCTGTAGGTGCAAGTGATGGGCCACCGGCATATTTGCCATTACCTGTAGTTTCGGTACCTCCACCACCGCCGCCTTTAGCAGAAGTTCCAGAACCACTGATAGGTCCTGTAGAATATCTACCCGTTCCTGTTCCACCCGAAGGCACCGGTACGGTAAAACCAGATGTTGGTTTTGCTACAGGTTTTGGTGTCGTTGGGGGTTTCAATGAAGGACGAGCAGTAGGTGGAGCAGGTTTTGCCTGTTCCGGTTTTTTAGGTCCTTCTACTGCAGAATTTTTAGACTGTTTTGGAGCCGGAGCTTGAGTTTGCTTTGCAGCTTGTGCCAATTTTTGCAATGGATTTTGTTTTGGTTGAGCTGCAGGTTTTTTAGACGGTGATTGCGCAGGTTGAGATGCCTTAGGTCCTGGAGGAGGTGAAGGCATTGAAACTTTGCGTGTAGGATCATGATGACCGCCAGCTCTGGAATTTATATCAGCACGATAAGGTGTTTTTTTATTGATAGGAGTTTCCTCCTTATCAACCAAAACAAATTCGATATCATTTAATTTTGGTTTTGGCTTATCGAAAATTGAAAATGTTATACCCATTAAAGTCAATATAAATACAACTAATGCCCATATACCGACAGCCGTCGGATGTAAAATTGCCGAAATAAGTATTGATTTTTTTAATGAAAGATCTTCTTTATTCTTCAAAACTGCAGGCGACACATAGCCTGTACTATTATTCGGCTGCTCTTCTTCTATTAAATTTGTATATTTCCCTAATAAGGACATGTCTTTCCCCAATAATATTTACATGATAATTCTATTTTAAACTAAAAATAAAATTATTACCCAATTTACTATTAATTGTCATTATAAACAGATGGATTAACAGTAATAGGTTGAGTTAATACAAGCTGAACAGTAGAATTTACAGGAATTTCAATATCATTACCTTTATCCCAAATACCTTTTACCAATCCGCCACCTGCACCAACTGCAGTAGCTAAAGCAGTACCTCTACCTATACTACCACCTGCTAAAGGTGATATTATTACACCTGCTAATGCACCTGCTGCGGCACCTACTGCCAAGTCTTTACCATACTCTTTTGCAACATCTGCACCTGTGCCGCCTTTTAAGACTCCACTATTGTCATCAGTTTTTACAACAGCTGAAATAGGTATTTGAACACCGTATGGAGTTATTATTTGAGTAAATCTTAATAACAATTTTGCATTTAAATTACCATGTTTTGCGCTTGAAACTTCAACAACAGTACCGGTTACAGAGCTACCTGCCGGAGCTATAAGATTACCGCTGTAGTAAAAATCACTTCCCAATGCCAAAGTAACATTCTGTCCTGTTTGCATTGTTGCTGAATTTATAGGAGTTGTAACAACAGTCGTAAAATGCTCTCCGGCAGGAACAGTAACAACACGACCTTTTAAAGTTTGGTTAGCGTTAACTGCCTGTGTAGGAAGACTATAATTCGGCTGCTGATATGTTGTTGCCGGTATATTCTGAGAATATTCATAATTTGGTGCAGCATAAACAGCTGAACTTGCCAATACTATTACAAATGTTGAAAGTAAAATTTTATTTTTCATATATTCCTACCTTTCTGAATATTATATTTTATGTAATTATATAAGTCAATTTGTTAAGGTATGTGTTATATAAGCTGGTGAGGTAAGTACCACTATCTCATTTGAGCCTGAAGGAATTATGGTATGTTCTCCCATACGTCTACCTTGCGAAGGTTTTATTTGAAGGGTTGTATAATGTACTTTTACCTGTCGTTGCGCCATTTTTATATATTTAACAGGGGCTGAAATACCACCTCCAAAAATGTTATTATTAGCATTATATAAATACCCTTTTATTGGAACTTCAACTCCATCAGGGTACACCAATTTGGATACTCTTATCTTCATAGCAGCATTCGTTCCGACAACAGGTTCATTTATTTTTTCAATATAACCGTATATTGCAGTTTCTTGAGGAATTATGTTTGTATCATGCATATACAAATCATTTGTTACTATAAATTTCACCTTATAACCTTCTGAGCAATATTGTGTCGAAATTTCCTGCGCATTCATAACCGGAATAAAAGTTCCTGCAGGAATTTCTATTGCATTATATTCTCTTATATCAAGCTTTACATCCTGCAATTCTTCGGAAAATACAACGGATGATGTCATTAATATTAAGCTCAGTATATATATAATTCTTCTCATATTTGTTATTATAACCATTTTCTTTACTATATCAATTTATATAACGAATTAAAAAATAAATTGTTCAAAATTTATTCTTCACTCTTTTCATCTTTATTTTTACGAATTTCATCATCACTTTGTTCTTCCAATTCCTTTACAGAATTATCTAATTTATTAATTTGTGATTTTTGAAGTTCTAACGCTTTTTTAATTTCCTTTACATCCAAAATTTCCTTAGATTCCGAATCCTCATCCAAATCAAATGATGAATCATATTCAGAATTAAATTTTATATCTGTAACTTTAATAATTATATCACCACTGCTTCTTTGTGAATTTGTTGGTAAATTTATGTCAAACAAAAAAGGAATAAATTTTTTGAAATTATAATATTTAATATAGACGGGAACATTATTTTTATTCATACATATATCAAAATCACACATATAAATTTTATGTTTTGCAGAATACATATCACATTTTCCTGCTTCAAAATTTTTTGGAGTTTTAATTTTCTTTATTGAATCGGGAATAACATCATCTGATGTTAACTTATCTAACCAAAAAATACTCCTGTCTTTCTCAGATTCTTCAACACTTCCTTTTACAATGACTTCTCCTTGATCAAATGACAAAATACCATTATTAACTTCAATGTTTGTAGGGTCATCAGATAAAGAAGATGCATTTTGAGCAAAGTAGTTGTTTAATTTTTTATATTGTTTAACAATCATGTCAACATCCTGATTATTATGAATTTTAAATCTAAACTGTGATTGATAATAAAGATTATCAATATCTTCAAATTTATCAAGTTTTTTCAAAAGATTATGCCCGTCATTTAAGCTGACATAACACCCAAAAGCAGAAATTAACCCTACACCAACAAATAAAATTATTAATATATTCCGCATAATTACCACCATCTTAGTATATACATATACAATACCATAAATCCTTTTATTCGTAACAATTGTAAATATTTTTTTATTTAAAGCAATTTTTAATAAATAAATTACTTTATATAAATAGTGTAGTGTATTAAAAAGGTAAGTTATAGTGTATAGTGCAGTCGCATCAGGAATATTTGCAGTGCGGAATGTCAATAAAACCGAAAATGGCGAAGTTGGCAGAGGTGCAGTTGCGCTTGGACAAACAGCTGGTGTTGTTCAGGAAATAGCTAAATATGACGGCGCTATAGCAAATAGCGCAAGGTGCGCTGTGAGCGTATTTTCTGATTTGGCAAAAGAGAATAAAGCCTTTGAGTATGCCGGAAAATTCACAAAATTTGCAATAAATAATGTTAATCCTCTTATTTGTGTTTCGGGAGTTATAAAAACAGCCATGTCCGATGACAAGGTAAAAACAGGAATAACGGAAGCTGTCGCACTCGGAGCAATGTTTACAGGGGAAGGATTAACTAAAAAATATTACGACAAAGCAATAAATTCTAATACTTGCAAATCCGTACTTGAAAAATTATCAAAAACAAAAGGTGTTGATAAAATATTCAAATATTTATCAAAGCATAAACTTAACGGTAAAGCTGCAGCTATCATAAAGGGTATAGCATTTATTTCGGCATCAATAACCTCATACAACATAGGTGAAAATATCGGCAAAAATATCGCTGATGATGTAAAAGCAGAATTAGGCCTTGGCAAACCTAAAAAAATCAACCAAAAAGCCTAAATAAAATCAAGTTTAACATGCTATAATCCGTTTATGAAAAAGATTTTATTAATATGCTTTTTTTCAATATTATTTAACTTAGCATCTGTCTTGCCATGCAATGCCATAAAAATAGGATTACAGACGGATGCCGAATCTGCAGGTGTAGGCACATCTGTAAAAGGTACTATAATTGACGTTCACACGAACAAAACAATATGTGATCTGGAAGCCATGAAAGGGTATGAAATCAAACCATATCACAATATAATGGCCATTAAATATAACGGTGAATACTATAAAATAAGTTCAGATAACGTAGTAATAAAACCCTTAACAACAGGTTTTGTAAGTGCAAAAGGCAAATGGTACAGAGGCATAATAAGAATACAAAACAGAAACGGTAAACTTACCGTCATTAACGATATTTCATTGGAAGAATACA
The DNA here is from genome assembly GCA_946636615.1 of uncultured bacterium. Taxonomy (GTDB): domain Bacteria; phylum Cyanobacteriota; class Vampirovibrionia; order Gastranaerophilales; family Gastranaerophilaceae; genus Stercorousia. The sequence goes on from CAMPBE010000030.1 coordinate 9,858, forward strand.
TAAGAGGGGTTGTTCCTGCAGAAATGCCTTCCGGTTGGGCATACGAAGCCCATAAGGCACAAGCAATTGCAGCAAGGAGCTATGCGTTAGCAAATTTAGGAAAAAGAGCACAATACGGTTACGACCTGAAAGATACACCGGAAGACCAAGCATATAATGGTGCATCAGGAGAAACCGCAGATACAAATGCTGCTGTTGAAGAAACTAAAGGAATTGTTTTAACTTATGACGACAAAGTAATAAGCGCATATTATTCAGCATCTGCAGGCGGCCAAACAAATACTAACAGTTGGGGTTCATCATTACCATATTTAAGATCAGTTCCATCATTTGATGACAATGTAAAAAAGAATGGTCACGGGGTCGGCATGTCTCAGCATGGAGCAAATAACCTTGCAAAACAAGGATATAATGCATATCAGATACTCCAATATTTTTATAACGATGTGAAATTTGCAAGAGTAAATCCGCAATCATATAACTAACGATTATTTTTAAATCTTAAATTTGTTTACTATAGGATGTAATGTCTGACCAAAATGAAATGTGCCCACACAACATTCTAACTTTGTCACATAGTATACGAAATTCATATTCAAACAATATTCATTATTCAATATTAATATTTTGCAACAAACTTGCAACAAATTTACTATTGTGATATATTCCCTTTAAGGATATGTAATTATGAAAAGTTCAACTATCAGAAGATCAAATTTGTCGAAAGAAAAAATGGCAGTATTGGAAGCTTTGTCTAAATACAGACAAGATCCTTATGACAATTCTCCTGGGATTTATGTAAGACCTGAGATGTCAAATGCTAATAAAGAAAAAGAACTTGATATGCTTTGGCAGAATTTTAAGATTAACCAAAAATCTGAAAAATCACCAAATTTGTATCTTGTAACAGGTTTTATTGCAGGCATTGTCGTAATGCTTGTTATAACTTTATTAATCAGTTTTTCTGTAAAGGGCATAAACTCAATAAAAGAAAATGCAGTTATTCCCGCTAAGAAAGAAAAAATGAGTTTAAATTTTGTTCCATCTTCTGCTGAAAGTGCAGGAAAGAATGAAACATACACAGTAAAAGACGGCGATACAATGGAAGCTATTGTTGTTAGATTTTACGGTTCATACAGCAAAGAAAAAGAAGATTTGGTTGTAAAAACAAACAATATGACAAACCCCAATAAACTTTCAATAGGTCAACAGTTGACTATACCTGTTGAATAGGTTTTACATTATGAAATTTTTACGAAGCTTAAAGCCAAATCTATATAAGCTTTTAAATAGTAAAAAACAACATTTATTAAATATTTTGGAAGGTAAATAATATTTATAGTATAATCAATTAGTGGGGTGATTAATTGCGAAGAATACTATTTATTATTTGTTTATTTACATTGTCATTTTTAATTTTTTCGTTCAAAAGAGTTCAATCAAATGAACTTGTTTTTTGGACTTTACAGATGGGTGATTTTGCACCTTATATGAACAAAATTATAGGTGAATTTGAGACACAAAATCCTGATATAGAAATAAAATGGATTGATGTTCCTTTTTCAGAAGGTGAAAAAAGGACTCTTGCCTCTGTTTTGAGTGATAATCCGCCGGACTTAATTAACCTTAATCCGGACTTTTCAGCACTTTTAGCTCAAAGAGGTGCACTTTATGAAATTGATGAAAAATTTACAGAACAATACAACAAATCAATAATAAATTCCCTAAAATATAATGATAAATTGTATTCTCTGCCTTGGTATGCGACTTCTGCGATTACAATTTATAATAAAGATTTGTTAAAAAAAGCAGGAGTACGACTTCCGCATACATATAATGATGTTGCAAATATAGCACCTGTTATAAAATCTAAAACAAATGCATACGTATTGCTCCCAAATATCACTGAAAACGATACAATGGCTAGAATCTTGAACAAATACGGTATAAATTCATCCGAAAATATAAATTCCGAAACTTCCATTCAAGTTTTTGATATGTTCAAAAATCTCTACGAAAAAGATTTAATTCCTAAAGAATCAATCACGCAAACACACAGAGAAGCATTGGAAAAATACATGGCAGAAAAAATAGTATTCTTTCAAGCTGGTGCAAATTTTTTAACTATGATAAAAGAAAATGCACCAACAGCGTATAAAAACACTGATGTTGCCCCCCAGCTTACCGGAAGTTTGGGACAAAATGATTTTTCTTTGATGAATTTTGTAATTCCTTTAAAAGCTAAGCATAAAGAAGATGCGATTAAATTTGCACTATTTTTGACAAATGAAAAGAATCAGTTGGAACTTGGGAAATTGACAAATGTTCTTGCGGTTAATGAAAAAACGTTGCAGGATAAATTTTATACGCAATATGATGAAACTGATTTGATTTCAAAAGCTCGAGTAATCAGCGCAAAGCAATTAAATAAAATTGAACCGCCAATGAAAACCTCAAGAAATCAAAAGGAAATTAATACGTTAATTAATACTGCAGTTCAGCAGATTTTGTTAAATAAAAATTCCACAAAAAATATTTTAGATGAAGTTTCAAAGAAATATACCGAGTTATAGGTTGCTGTTTTGTCATGCTTTTTAAAATAATTTAAATAAAATTGCAAAAATTTGAGGGTTATAATATGGAAAAAAACTGTCTTAATTGTACAAATACAAGAAAAGTTGTTATGATAGGCTGTGGTTTTGTTGGCGCCGCATGTGCATTTAGTATAATGCAATCGGGACTGTTTTCTGAAATGGTTTTAATTGATTCAGACAAAGCAAAGGCAGAGGGTGAGGCTTTGGATATTAGTCATGGTGTACCTTTTGCAAAACCTATAAAAATTTATGCCGGTAATTATAATGATATAAAAGACAGTTCTTTAATAATTATAACTGCCGGTGCAAATCAAAAACCTGGAGAAACAAGAATAGATTTGGTAAAGAAAAATATATCCATATTTAAATCCATAATACCTGAGATTAAAAAAAGAAAATTTAAAGGGATTTTGTTAATTGTTGCTAATCCTGTAGATATTTTAACAACTGTTGCCCTAAAACTTTCAGCCTTACCTGAAAACAGAGTAATCGGTTCCGGAACGGTTCTGGATACTGCAAGATTGAAATACGAATTAGGTAATTATCTTAATGTTGATGCAAGGAGTGTTCACGCATTTATTATAGGTGAACATGGGGATACTGAAATTGCAGCATGGTCCAGTGCAAATGTATCGGGCATTCCGTTTAATAAATTTTGTGAAATGCGAGGGCACTACGATTATAATGAAGCAATGAAGGAAATTGCCGAAAATGTTAAAAATAGCGCATATCAAATTATAGAAAAGAAAAAAGCGACTTATTATGGTGTTGCAATGTCTGTAAAAAGAATTTGTGAAGCTATAATAAGAGATGAAAAATCTATTATGCCAATATCTTCTACCCTGCATGGAGAATATGGTATTAACGGAATATCTTTGTCAATGCCGGCTATTGTTGGAAAAGATGGTGTAGAAACCCTTGTTCCAATTCAATTGAATGAAGAAGAAATCAAAAAATTAAAAAAATCAGCAAAAACACTGGAAGATATACTTAGACAAAATGATATGTTATAAACCTTTAAATTGTATTGATTAAATTTTTTGCTATAGATAATGCTTCGTTAAATATAGCTTTGTTTGTTAAAAAGTCATCTCTGTTTATATATTTGGAAACAATTTTCCTTGCGAATGTCCCGATTGCAATTCCGTGATAATCAATGCCGCAAAGGTTTGCTAGTTCTGTTGTTTTAGAATTTGTGCCTCCGGAAAGCATAATGTATACAGGAAGTTTTGCATTCTGTACAATTTCTGCGGTTGCGACTGCCTGTAATGTTGTTTTAAAATCATCAGCCCCTCCGCTCATCGGATAGCCGTCTGCCTGAACGATTGTTGAATAATTTTCACGACGTTCTAGCATTTTTTTTATTTGTTCTATCATTTTTTCATCAGATAGTTTACCTCTTGCAGTACAAATACTTAAAATTCCATCAAAATGATTATTTATACAAGCCCATTTTGCAAAAGTTTCAATTTCATCATCACTCATTGCATGTAACTCTATACAATCAATTCCCTTTTCAATTAATGGCGGTAAAACTTCGTTAAGATTTTTTGACTCGGATACAAAAGATATTGCACCATGCCTGCAAACCTGTTCACATTTGCCACAGCCAATACATCTGATTTGTTTAACTTTGCAATGACTAATTGTTTTTTGTGGACATATTTCTTCGCACTTATGGCATTCTGAGCATTTTTCATAGTCAATTTGAGCTTTTCTGACATGTGGATCACCTTGTATACCGACACTTACGCAGATAAATCCTTTCCGTCCTTGCAACCCCCTTTTTGCTGCATCAACAATCTCTGGTTTTGCTGATACATCAAAAAATTTGCATCCTGCAGCAGAATAAAGTGCCACAAGTTTTTCAACCTCAACGGCATCTTCATTGCCGGCACCGCAAACAAGCTTGAAACATTTTTTGGAGTCTAGAAGCTCTTTTAGCATTATCTCACCATATAATTATAAACAGTTTCTGATGCTTTAACAATAAATTCTTTACCTAAAGGTGAATTATGTGGCCTATTTACAAACATAACGACTATATATTTTTTACCGTTATTTGAGTAAACGATACCCGCATCACCCAACATTTTACCAATATCACCTGTTTTGTGTAAAAATTCTGCGCCAGCAGGAAGCCCTGCAGCAATCAATCTGTTGTTGTGAACATGACCCATATAATCAAATATTTTTTCTCTTGAGGAATTACTTAAAAATTTTGGATTGTCAATATTATATAAAATTCTTGACATGTCACGTGCGGTAGAGTGATTTGTTCCTTTCAAATCCGGGAGCCAAGTTTGTACATAAGTATGATTTAACCCCCACTGTCTAAGCGCAGAATTTATATCAGTCATTGAACCAAGACGTGCCATCAGCATATTTGTTGCGGAATTATCAGATTCCGTAATCATCATTCTTGCAAGAGTATCTATTGAATATTGGGAATTTGCTGCTTTGAATTGTAAACTGCCTGAACCTTCTGTTCTAAAATATTCGGTTAAAGGCATTTTTTCATCCAAAGTTAATTGACCCTTTTCTATCGATTTAAATAATTCTGCTAAAACCGGAATTTTTATTATACTTGCGGTTGGGAAAATTTCATCGGCATTGATATCTGCATAATCACCGGTCTGATAATCCCAAACATATATAGACGGATGAATTGACGGATAAGCGGCTGCTATATTTTTTAATTGATTTTCTAAATCTGTAAGTTCGTATCCCTCAATTAATTCTTCCATAGCAGGTTTTTTAGTTCTTGCATTTTCAAAGGATTTTTGCCCCATAAACCAATGGTTTGAAAGATAATTTGCTGTAGGAAATCTTAATTGTTGATAATCAACTTTTACATTTTTATATGGAGTAGGATTAAATATAAATTTAGAAACTTTATTAAAACCAATAGGCATTACTGTAAATGCCAATAATGAAACTACAGCAACTGAAATTATTTTGTGTATGAAATAATTTCTTTCAACTTTCTTCTTATTAACGGTTCTTTGTGTTTTATGCTGAGGCAATTCATATACACGTGCATTTTGTTCTCCGTAATGGTTAATTCTATAGCCTTCAGGCGAAGAATTATTTGTATAATATCTTCTTTCATAATTCCGTCTTGCTAATTCCGGCATTAATATAAATCCTCCCCAATATATTATTATTCTACTTTATGCAAAATTTATTGGCAAGAATATTACAAAAACTTTTACAAAAAATGCATACAAAAAGCCGGCGATTTCGCACCGGCTTTACATATCCTTAATTCCAACAGCTTGTACTTTTTGTACAACTATGATGCGATTGCATCTTCTGTTTCTTCAATCTTTTTCATAACTTCTTCAATCTGTTCTCTAAAATATTCTAAAAACAAACCGATTTCTTCTTTAAAACTGTATGCTCCCGGCCATGCCACGTATCCGTACATATTTACATCTCCTTATTGCTTTAACTACATAATTAAAATCGGAATAATTAATAAAAAACTTTAGAGATTTTTATCAATATTTAATAATTTGTTACAATAAGAATTAATATCGTTACAACTGTATTTCGGAATATAATCAACCCCATATTTTTCGGCAATATATTTTATGTTGCTCGCCGCAGAAATAATAATAATTTTTGTATTCTTATATTCTTTAAAAAATTTTATTTGTTTAATAAACCATTCACCGGCAAAAAGCGGTAAAAAATCACTCTCCATCTGCATATCCGTAAAAATAACATCATACGGTTCGTCTATTGAAAGTGTAAGCTTCTCAACACCTTTCTTTGCACAATCAGCCGTATCTATTTTTGCTTTATCCCCAAAAATCTCTTTTACGGCACTTTCGTGGTACATTATCCATTTGGGAGAATCATCTACAATCAATATCTTCATATAATAATATTAACATAAACTTGAAACGAAGTAATCCGCATGATATAATATGGATATATAAAGGAGTGGTAGTATGGCAAAAGTATTGGTTACAATGCCTGATGATTTTTTACACAGAATCGACGGCTTAGCATCAAATGAACAAAGAACAAGAAGTGAATTAATTAGAGAAGCATTACGCAGTTATATGCGTCGTTCCGGCATAACCAATTCTGCAAAAGCTCAAAAAGATGCAGAAAAACTTGAAGACCTGATAGGTTAATTTGAAAACGAAAAATCCCTCTAAACTGTATGTTTGAGGGATTTTTATTATATTTTCCTATTGATTATTTTTTACTCAAATTGATAAATGGTATAGAGTTACCCATCAAATATTCAGGCAATTTGCCGTCCCATTTTTGTACTGCTTCGTATTCAACTAATGCTTTATTTTGTGTCAATGCATGAGCTCTTATTGCCATTGATTTAGCTTCAGCTTCTGCAGAAATAACTTTCTGTTTTGCTTCTTCTTGAATTTGAACAGTTTTGTTTTTAGCTCTCAAAGCTTCTTGTTCTGCAGTAACTTTGTTTTCAATTGCTTTTTCAAATACGTTTGAGTATTCGATAGCTGTCATTTGGAAATCTGTTACATTAACATATTTTGGAGTTAAGTGTTGTTGTAATTTAACCAATATTTCTCTGGTTGCTATTTCTCTGTTTGCAACCAAATCCTGAGCATTCCATTTACCTATAACATCTTTTATAGTACCTTCAACCACAGGAGTTACAACAGTTTCCAAATAACCTGTACCAACTTCTCTGTACATTTTATGCGCATTTTCAGGCTGTAGATTGTAGTTCAATACATATGTAATTTGTGCATTCTGAATATCTTTTGTATAAACTGATGTTTCTACATAATTTTTTTGAGTTTTGACATTCATTGTTTTTATGTGAGAAATAAAAGGTGTTACAAAATGAATACCTTCGGTATAACTTGTAGGCGAAACTTTACCCAAAGTCACTTTAACACCGCGTTCTCCTACTCCTACAATTGCAATAGGATTAAAAAATGCAATTAATACAACCAACAATGATATCACAATTGCCGGAACAATAATTTTGTTGCTGTTTTCCATAATTTCTCCTTTTATTTTATTAGTTAAATTTTTATTCAATGCCTGCCAATGATAATACAACGTATAAAATTACGATAATTAGTGCACAAACTCCATAACTGTTTGCTATAATTTTTCCGTGAGTTTGATACAAATTCTTGTTAAAAATTAATCCTAAAAGCATAATTATCAAATTTGTTATAATAACAAATGCTAAAATCAAAAATAATATTCTTATTGGCATAGTATTCTCCTGTTTTTCAGAATTATAGTTTATATGCATATAAATCAAATCATATAAATACTTGAAATTTGTTTGTTGAAAATATATTTTTCACTAATATAATTAAATTGTAAGGTTTCTTTATATTATTGAAAGGAGAGAATTCTATGTGGGAAAAAGACATTGATATTAACGAAGTAAGAGAAATTCGCACAAGAACTAATGTATATTTTGGTGTTGGTGCAATCAAAAAAATATCAGATATTGCAAAAGTTTTGAAAGACAAAGGTATTGATAAGGTTATTGTAATGTCAGGCAGAAACGCTTATAAAGCAACAGGTGCTTGGGATTATGTAGAAAAAGCATTAAAAGATAATGGTATCGGATATGTAAATTATGCGGAAGTTACTCCAAACCCAAACACCCATCATGTTAATGATGCAACAAAATTGGCAAAAGATTTTGGTGCAAAAGCAGTTATTGCAATAGGAGGAGGTTCTCCGACAGATGCAGGAAAATCAGTTGCCATTTTGCTTGAATATCCAAACTATACTGCAGAAGATTTGTATGAATTTAAATTTGCTCCTGAAAAAGCAGTGCCTATTGTTTCAATAAATCTTACACACGGAACAGGTACTGAAACAAACAGATTTGCGGTTGTAACAAATTTGGAAAAGAATTTTAAACCTGCAATTGCGTATGATTGCATATACCCAATGTTTGCAATTGATGATCCGCAATTGATGACAAAACTATCTCCGAAACAAACAAGATATGTATCAATTGATGCCGTTAATCACGTTGTAGAAGCAGCAACATCAAAAGTTGCTTCACCTTATTCTATTTCACTTGCCAAACAAGTTATTGAACTTGTTGCAAAATACCTGCCCAAAGCTATAGCAAATCCTGATGACTTGGAAGCAAGATATTTCTTGTGTTATGCCGCAATGATGGGTGGAGTCAGTTTTGACAACGGACTTTTACATTACACTCATGCGCTTGAACATCCTTTGAGTGCTGTTAAACCCGAATTGTCACATGGTTTGGGGCTTGCAATTTTATTACCTGCAGTAATTAAAACAATTTATAAAGATTGTCCGAATGTGCTTTCAGACATCTTAGCTCCTATCGCACCAAATTTAACAGGCAATCCTGACGAAGCCGAAAAAGCAGCAAAACTTGTTCAAGATTGGTTAATTTCAGTTGATGTTCCACAAAAATTAGAAGATGAAGGATTTACTCAGGCTGATGTTGAAAAATTAACAGACTTAGTTTATACAACACCATCTCTTGGCGGTTTAATTGACATTGCACCATCAGGTAACAATCGTGATGTTGTAAGAAGCATTTACCAAGATTCATTGACCAAATTATAATTTAATATTTATTTCTCTAAATATTTAATAAAAAAGAATAAAATATTAAAAATTAAAATAACACAACAAAGTTATAA
>CAMPBE010000031.1 GCA_946636615.1 uncultured bacterium
CAACGAAATTATAATTTTGATAATTCTAAAATGTGTTCAAATATATTTTCATTATACCTGTTATCAATGGCGCTGAAAGGTAAAACTACTCCACCAAATTCTTTTTCAACATATTTTAATACATTAATGGTTTTGGATTTTGGTACATAATCCATTTTGGTAACAATAGTAAATATCGGAAGATTGTAAGCAGTAATCCATTCTCGCATTTGGTAATCGTTTTTTTGAATATCGTGTCTGCCATCTATCAATTGAACAAGAGATTTTATTTGTTCACGTTTTAACAGATATTCTTCCAAATATTTTTGCCAACGATTTTGCGCCTCTTTAGATACTTTTGCATAACCGTATCCCGGTAAATCTGCTATCATAAAATCTTCTCTAAACTGAAAGAAATTTATCAATCTTGTTTTTCCGGGAGTATTAGAAGTTTTTGCGAGCTTTTTGTTATTTGCAAGTCCGTTTATAAATGATGATTTACCGACATTAGAACGCCCTAAAAGTGGAAACTCAGGCAATGTGTATGGCGGACATTGGGAAAGTTTTTCAGCACTTATTAAAAATTTTGCCTGTATAAATTTTGTCATACAAGAATAATATCATGAATTTATGATATAATACATACAAAAGGGGAGAGTATGACAAAACAGTTTGACAGACTTAATTTCATTACTGCCGGTATGCCGTTAAGAACCGGTAAAGGAACATATCCACAGGCTTTTGATGTTTTATCTAACATGGGGCTTGACGGAATGGAGTTGGAATTTGTTCATGGCGTTAGAATGAAAGATGAACACAGAGAATTTGTCAAAGAAAAGTCAAAAGATTTTGTTATAACAGCTCATGGACCTTTTTATATTAATCTTAATTCTCAGGAAGAAGATAAAATTGATGCAAGCGTACAAAGAATTATTGATACTGCATCTGTTGCATCTCAGGCAGGAGCGTTTAGTATAACTTATCATGCAGCCTTTTATATGGGAAAAGATAAAGAAATTGTTTATAATCAAGTCAAGGCTCAAACAAAACGTATTATTGATGTTTTAGATAAAGAAAACATAAAAGTATGGATTAGACCTGAAACTACAGGAAAAGCAACCCAATGGGGAGATTTAGAAGAAATTATAAAATTGTCAAAAGAATTTGAAATGGTTTTGCCTTGTGTAGATTTTTCGCATCTTCATGCAAGATATGCTGGTGAATTTAATACATATGATGAGTTTTCAAGAATTTTGGAAAAAATGGGCAAAGAAATCGGTCAATATGCTTTGGATAATTTTCATGGGCATCTTGCAGGAATTGAATATACTGCTAAAGGTGAAAGACAGCACCTTAACCTTGAAGAATCAGATATGAATTACAAAGATTTGATGAAAGCATTGAAAGGATTTGGGGTTAAAGGTGCTTTGGTTTGCGAAAGTCCAAATATTGAGGACGATTGCAAATTGATGAAAGATTATTACAATTCGATTTAGGTAAAATATGAAAGAGTGGAGATTAAATAATTACGAGGGAAATGAAAAGTCTTTGATAAAAAGGCTTTTGTATGCAAGAGGTGTAAAAACAGATGAAGATATTTATGAATTTTTACACCCTTTAGAGATGAAACTTACACACCCGAGAGTTTTTACGGATATGGAAAAAGCAGTGGATAGATTATCGTTAGCTATAGATAACGGTGAAAAAATAGTTATTCATGGAGATTTTGATGCTGATGGTGTAACTTCAACTTCGCTTTTATACAGAACTTTTAAATATCTCGGAGCTGATGTAAATTATTTTATTCCGAGTCGTGAAAAAGAAGGTCACGGTTTTGACACAAAAGCACTCGTAAAAATTATGACTCAAATAAAACCAAAAGTTATAATTTCTTGTGATTGCGGTATATCTGACTTTGATGCAGTAAATTTTTTAAAAAGCTTTAAAATAGATGTAATAATTACTGACCATCATGAAGCGCCGGAAAAATTACCCGAAGCGTATGCTATAATTAACCCAAAAGCTCCAAATGCTTTGAATGAAAACCTAACTGCAAAACAAATTACAAGTTTGACTTCTCTTGCAGGTGTTGGAGTAGCATTTAAAACTGCCCAAGCACTTTTGGAGAAATATAATAAACTTGAATATATATATGAACTATTGCCTTACGCTGCAGTTGGCACTGTTGCCGATGTTGTACCTCTTGTCGGAGAAAACAGATATATAGTTTCTAAAGGGTTGGAATTAATTTCCTCAGGAAAGCATTACGGGCTATCAAGATTGCTTGAAAGTGCCGGATATAAAGGTCAAATAACATCTGAACATATAGGTTTTGGTATTGCACCGAGAATAAATGCTGCCGGTCGTCTTGATACTGTTGAATCAGCTTTGAAAGTTTTGATTTCTGATAATCATCAAGAAATTGAGATGGCTATTCAAACATTAAATGAATTTAATAAAATTCGTCAGGAATTGTGTGACAATATATTTGCTCAAGCTGACGAAATGGTGAAAAAAGAAGGTAATAAAAATTCTGCAATAGTATTATTTAATAAAGAGTGGCATATAGGCATAATTGGTATTGTTGCATCAATGTTGGTTGAAAAATATTATAAACCGACATTTTTAATGACGTATTCTGAAGAAACAAAACAATACAGATGCTCAGCAAGAAGTATTGATGGAATAAATTTATATGATGTAATTTCTTCAAATGCGGAATTATTTGACAACTTTGGCGGACACTCAATGGCTGCAGGGTTAGGTTTTTCAAAAACTGCATTTGAAGATGTTAAAACTGCATTATGTAAAACTGTAAAAGAAATGTCACAAGGAAAAGATTTAAAACCGTTTTTAAATATAGATTTGGAGCTTGTCCCTGAAGATATAAATATGGAACTTGTTGAAGATATTTCACAACTTGAACCTTTTGGAGCAAATAATCCAAGCCCTATATTTGCGATAAGAAATCTAAAAATAAAAGATAAATTATTAATGGGTGATAATCAAAATCATTTAAGGCTAATTTGCAATGCGGGAACTTCAGAATTTACTTGTGTTCGTTGGAAACAAGGGGACATTTCTCTTGTAAAAGGAGATTCTTTAGATATAGCATTTCATCCGCAAATTAACGAATACAAAGGAACAAAGAGCGTTCAACTTGTAATAGATGATATTCATTCAGAATATTTGCAAGAAGAAGAACAAACACCGACTATAAAAATGTATGATCACAGGAAGAAAACGGATATTTTGCCGCAGGTAAATGATTATGTAAAAAATTCTAAGCAGAATATTTTAGTTTTTGCTGAAAGTAAGCAAATTATAGATAAATTAAAACAGTTTACATCTTTATCAGAAAGAGTTGTTAACAGAGATAATTTAAAAACTTGTGACTCTATAATGTTTTTTGATTATCCATCAGACAAGACGACATTTGAAAAAATTATTGAACAAACAAATCCGTCATCAATACATTTTATGAATTACGATTTGAAATATTTTGATGAAGAAGAATTTTTAAAAACAGTTTACGGAATGCTGAAATTTGCAAATAACAACAATAATGGAAAAGTTGAATTAAGACGATGCGCAAGTTTTCTCGGAAAATCTTATGAAGTATTTTATCTTTTATTTTCAATACTAGAAGATTGCGGAATTATAAATATTATAGAAAAAAATTCGGATTATTATGTAATTGAAATAGCCGAAAATCATGATTTATCTTTAGTAATTCAATCTGAAAAATATAATGAATTAGCAGATTTGATTTCTGAGTGTGAAGAATTTCAAAAATCATTATTGGAAGATGATTTATATTCTTTATTATAATTTTGTTTTATATAAATTATAATTCATAAAATATAGGCTTCATTTTATCAAACGTTGTAAAATATTTATATCCCAATGATTTTAATACATTATAAATATAAATTATATGATCTCCAACTTGAGCTTCTCTGTGCGAATCAGAACCAACGGTTATAATTTCACCGCCAAGTTCTTTATACAATTTTAAAATTTTTTTTGATGGCATTAAATCATTTAAATTGTACCTAAAAGAAGATGTATTTACCTCAATTCCTTTTCCTTTTGAAATTATATATTTTAAAATTTCTTCTATCTGATTTTTATTATTTTCAAACGGGTATTCACCATTTCTATCATATCTTCTCATCAAATCCATATGAGCCAAAACACTGTAATTATCAAAATTTTTTACTGTATTATACATTTCTTCAAAATATATTTTGTTATATTCACTTTGAGTTTTACCAAATTGAAAATCGTTATTCCAAAGTTCTTTATCCTCTATTTGATGAAATGATAATAATATAAAATCAAACGGATATTCATTAAATACCTTATTAAAATAATCTTTATGATGAGCTTGTGCACCAAATTCCATTCCAAATTTTAATGAAATTTTGTCTTTATACTTTTCTTTACATTCTATAAATTTATTATAATATGCTTTTCTGTCACAACAATATGATGTTGTGCATCCGTAATCAGTATGTTCAGTAAAACAAATTTCATCAAATTTCAAATCAATTGCTCTTTTTATACAATCTTCCATCGGATAATTCGAGTCTTCGCTGAAACTTGTATGCATATGATAATCTGCAAGCATATATTTAGCTTTCTATCAACAAACTTGCACCTATGACACCGGCAGTATTACCGAGTTGTGCATGAACTACTTCTACTGTAGAACCGGCAATTTTCATTGCTCGTCTTTTAATAGCGTCAACAAGCGGATTTATTATATAATCACCTGCTTCTGCAACCCCGCCGCCAACAATAATTTTTTCCGGATTTAAAAGATTTACAACACCGGCCATACCAATTCCAATATATTCACCAATTGTTGCAAAAATTCTTTGTGCAACAGGATCACCGGCTTTTGCAGCTTCACAGACAATATAAGGAGTAATCGGATTACCATTAGCCATTTCTCGGTATTTAGTTGATTTTCCGCCTTTAATGTATTCTTCAGCCATTGCAACAATCGCAGGGCCTGATGCAAAAGCCTCTAAACATCCTGTATCTCCGCAACCGCAAATAGGACCGTCATGATATTGAAGTTTTATATGACCAATTTCGCCTGCTGCATTTGATGCACCTCGAACAAGTTTTCCGTTAACAATCAAACCTGATCCTATACCTGTTCCTATAGTGATGCAAATTAAATTTTCACAACCCTTTCCGGCACCATAATTCAATTCTCCCAAAGCTGCACATCGCACATCATTATCAACTCGCGTCGGAATATGAAATTCATCTTCAAAAATCTTTGCAATTGGTACTTCAACCCAACCAGGTATATTAGGAGCATTTCTCACAATACCTTCTTTATAATCAACCTGACCGGGAAAACCAAAACCAATACCTTCAATATCAGAAGAAGTATGCTTTGTTTCTTTTAGCAAATCATAAATAGCTTGTTTTATGTTACTTACAGTAAACTCATAGCCCAATTCCGCTCTTGTCGGTATAGAGTTTGAATAAATTATTTTTCCATTCTCATCAACGAGTGCTATTTTTACATTTGTACCGCCAACATCAATCCCGATTCTGTTCATATAAATATCTCCTATTCGTAATTTAATTATATTACAAAAAATTTTTATTTATATATAAATATATTAAAAACGAATAATTGAAAATAAAATATGCTATTTATTAGAAAATTTTTCTTTTTGTTCTTTTAAGCGGCGCTTAAACAAAACTGTTTGAAAAAGATTATACATTTTTTCATTATTTACAACAGTTATTTGTGTTTTTTTATTTACAAAATCAATTCCAATATATGGCTTTTGACTAAAAATATTATTCTCAATATTAACAAGTTGAAACAGCCCTTCAGTTAATACACTGATGGGCTCTCTCAAAAATATTTCAAATGTTTTTCGAATATCAAATTTTTTCATTTTTGTCTGGTCTTGAATTTGCTCCTCGCTTGCGGAGTCTCGCCTTTGTAACTTAGTCACAGTAGACTCATTCCACTCGCTATCCGGACTCGTTTCACTCCGTCCGCAAATTCG
Organism: uncultured bacterium; assembly: GCA_946636615.1. Classification (GTDB taxonomy): domain Bacteria; phylum Cyanobacteriota; class Vampirovibrionia; order Gastranaerophilales; family Gastranaerophilaceae; genus Stercorousia. The sequence continues at coordinate 6,027 of CAMPBE010000031.1, forward strand.
CTAATGTGATTTTGGAGCAAACTGTTGAATTTTACTTTCAACTGTTGCTCTGTCACTTGCTTCAGGGTTCATCAACAAGTATTGTTGATAATATTTTACAGCACCTCTAAAGTTCAATTCTTTTTCATATGACATTGCTTTCAACTTAGCAATTTGAGGACTGTTGTGATAAAAATCTATTGCGTGGTTACAATATTCAATTGCTGATGCATAATTATTTTCCTGATATTGTCTTTGAGCTATATCAAAGAATTCATTTGATTTTATTTCACAAAGATTAATATATTCAATACCATTCTTAGCAATTACGTTATCAGGATCTTTCATCAATGCTTTTTGTAAAGCAGTTCTTGCTGTTCTAAATTGTTTGTTGTGAACAAGAATTTCACCCAAATATAAATCATCATCAACTGTTTCTGCAAAATTTACTGCGTTTTCAAAAGAATATACAGCATCTTTTTCTTTACCTAAAGCTAAGTAAGCTTCACCTTTAAGAACGCTATCCATAACACCATTTCCTGCAGTTTGAACAATATAGTTCAAGCTGTCCTGAGAAATTGGATCTTGGTGTATCAATCTTGCAAGTTTTAATTTTGCAAGATGAAGTTTTAAATCTTCTGGACATTTTTCAATTGCTTTATTTACATAGTCATAAGCCAAATAAACTTCTTGGTTAGTTGTAATGTGATTATTTTGTCCACGATCTTTTGCCATTTCATAATATGTATTTGCAAGACCGATTATACCATCATCATTATATCTTTCATCACCTACAAGTTTTGAATAATAATCCAATGCTTGATCATATTTTCTGATATGTAATGACATATCGGCAATTCTTTTAACACTTTCCATGTTGTTTGGAGTAATTGCCAAAGCTGTTTTTAATTGTTCAATTGCAAATTCTTCATCTGCTCTGTTTTCATAAACTGTTGCAAGATTCAAATACGGTCTGATATTTTCCGGTTTTACTTTTTGTGCTTTTTTAAATGAATTAATTGCAGCAGCTTGGTTACCTTGTTTTAAATACAATTCACCTTGTAATGTCAAAGCCGGAGATGAATTTGGATTTACGTGCAATGAGTGATTTACCCACGTTAAGGCTTTTGAATAGTTACCTCTGCGAGTTTCAACCTGACACATATGATACCACGCTGTTGGATTATGAGTATTATATTTCATGGCTTTCATAAAGTTGTCTTCTGCAGCATCAAGATTACCATTCATCATCTCTATAATACCAACGTTATCGTATGCGTTTGCAAATGTAGGATTAATTTTTAATGCTGTTTTAAACAAATCCATTGCATCTTGTTTGTTGCCAAGTTTTAATGTTGCGATACCCATCATATTGTACGCTTGATAATAGTTCTTATCTAAATTTACTGCGGTGACAAATTCTTTAATTGCAGTATTAGTTAAGCCTCTTGTGGTTTTAATGTAATCAACGTCAGAAGCTGTTTGACGTTGTAAAAATACATAACCTTGAGCATAGTGAACAATTGGGTTGTTCGGAGCTGATTTTAACAATTTATCCAATTCAAATTGAGCAGGTTCAAGCTGATATTGTTTTGCTTGCGAAACTGCTTTTAATGCTAAAAGACTCGGGTCATTTGGTTTTTGGTTTAATAATTCTTTTAATTTCTCATCTGCTTCTTTGTAATGATTATACTCCAACAATCTTGCTACTTCGGGGTATGGTTGCGATATTGAATTTATTGTAGCCGGTTTTGCTTGAGAATAAATGTTACCTGTATTAGCAGAGTATCTAACTTGAGCAACTTGAGCCTGCAATTCTTTTGCATTTGCATTTGCTGATAAAGCTGCCATAATGACCATTGATGATATCAACAATTTTTTATAATTCATAATTTCTCCTGGAGTTTACAAATAATTTTCTTTTCTTCCAAAAATATTGTATAATAGTCAACATAAAAAAGCAATAATATAAATAAAGTATAAAAAATATATAAAAAATGGGATTAAATAAAATTTCAAAACAAGATTTAGACGATTTTAAATCTTACATAATTGCAGAAAAAAACTTTTCTGAACATACAGCAAAAGCCTATTGTTCAGATATCTTAAGCTACATTGTTTGGTTGGATGAAAATTCTTGTGAAGAAGTTGATTTTTCCAAAATCAGAGATTACTTACACTTTATCCAAAAATTTAACTATAAAAAAACAACAATTGCCAGAAAAATTGCATCACTAAGAACTTTCTACAAATATCTTTACAGAGAAAGAAAAATTGAAACAAATCCAGCAATGAATCTTAATAATCCTAAAAAGCCTAAATCTTTACCAAAATTTTTAACTCCGGATGAAGTTGAACAAATTTTAAATAATATTAAAATTGAAACACCTTCAGGATATCGTAACAGAGCTATTTTGGAACTTCTTTGGGCTACGGGAATGCGTGTTTCAGAGCTTGCAGGACTTAATTTTGGTGATTTGGATTTGGAACAAAACGAAATTAGAGTTTTTGGTAAAGGTGCAAAAGAAAGGATTATACTTGTTACAGACAGGGCAAAAATTTTTCTTGAACGTTATATAGAAAGTGCAAGAGATTTGATACCAAAAGGTTTTCCTGTTCCTGACAGAAGTGAAAATTCTCCTGTTTTTATTAATAACACCGGATACAGATTACAAACAAAAACCATTAGAAACGTTATTAATGATGTTGTTGAAAAAATTAATTTGCCAAAACATGTTACACCGCACGTTTTTAGACACAGTTTTGCAACTCACTTAATAGAAAACGGCGCAGACTTAAGAGTTGTACAAGAGCTTTTGGGACATGCAAGCATTTCTAATACACAAATTTATACGCATATCTCAACCCAACATTTGAAAGATGTTTATAATGAAACTCACCCAAGAGCTTAAACTAGTCTTTATTTATTGAAAAATATACTTCTTTAAGACGTTTTTTGCTTATATGAGTGTAAAGCTGGGTTGTTGAAACATCACTGTGGCCTAAAAGTTCCTGTACAACTCTAAGATCTGCGCCGTTTTCTATTAAATGCGTTGCAAAACTGTGTCGTAATGTATGAGGAGAAATTGTTTTGTGTAGCAATTTTCCCTGCTCGTGAATAAATGTATAAACTTCTTGACGGGTTATTTTTTTTCCCTTTTCATTTAACAGAAATTGTTTTGTACTTAAATTATATTTTTGAATTATGTATTCTCTTTCAGGTATATAATCCAATATTGCAGAAATTGCTTTTTTACCTAGTGGAACTATTCTCTCTTTTGATCCTTTTCCTGTACATTGAAGATATTTTCCGTTAATGTCATAACTTGTTGTATTTAAGTTTACAAGCTCAGAAACACGCAAACCGCAGCCGTATAATAATTCTACGATAACTCTTTCTTTTTTTGACAAATTATGATTTAAAATTTCTTCTATTTCCTGAATAGATACAACCTTTGGTAATCTTTGCGGAACTTTTGGCTGTTCCAGAGTCAAGGTCGGATTTGTTTTTATTATATCATTTGCATTTGCCCATTTAAAAAATCCTCTAAAGGATGCTATTTTTCTCATTATACTTGTTGGAGAATATTTTTTCTCATGCAAATTTCTAATATAAGAATTTATCTGTGTTCTTTGAATTTCTTTTATATCTGCATCTTGATTAAAATCAAAAAAATCGTTTATGTCACGCCTGTACGCATCTAGCGTATTTTGAGATAAACCTTTTTCTATTTCCAAATAATCAAGATATTCGGACAGTATTTGAGTATTCATAAATATTTTATACTACATATTTTGAATAATGACAATTTGTTTTTGTATGATATAATTTAAATGAACAAAATTATAAAATTTTCGTTATATAAATGGATTGGAGAAAATTATGAAAAAAATATTATCATTATTTTTTATATTTGGAATGTTAATTGTAGGCGGTTTACGAGCATTCGCTGATGACTCTGCCGAAGCATTAAAATTCTTTAACAGATATGTAAATTCAGCCAATACATATGATCCTAACTTGCCAAACTATTACTCACCAAATGCAAAAATTATCAGACAAGTTGTAAAACCTGACGGTGGATTGGCCAATGCTTATACAGATACAGCAACATACGTAACACAAATGAAAATTGGTCAGGCAACCGCTAAAATAAGAAAATACACTAACTCATATTCAAATGTTAAAGTACAATCACTTGGTAACGGCAAATATAAAATAAGTTCATTAAGACAACCAAAAGGCGAAACATACAAACTTAAAACTTATATGATTGTTAAGAAAATCAATGGAAAATGGCAAATTATTGAAGAATTAATGCAAACAAAAGAGCAAATTTTCCTAAGATATGCAACAGAAACAGTTAAATAAAATTTTATAAGGCGAGATAAATATCCCGCCCTACTTTTTAACTGTCATTGCGAGCGAATGCGTCGCAATCTTATTATTTTTTTGTCATTCAGAGGGTAAAATTTTGAGATTTTACGGGCTCTGCCCTCTGAATTACGCAAAATTTTACCCGAAGAATCTCATTATTGTGAAATTTGAATGAGATTAATTACTACGTCGCATTTCTAATGCTCCTCATAATGACAGTTTGTAGTGTGGGCAAAGGCAACAGCCGTGCCCACAAAATTGTAATAAATAAATATCACATAGAAACATTTTATTTTAACAATTTATATGTTTCTACATTAAAATAATTTGAAATTATTTCAAGTTTATCAATAGTAATATTGATTTTACCTTTTTCCAATTTTGAAATATAAGAATTATCAAACCCAAGTATTAGAGATAATTCTTCACGTTTTAATTTTTTATTTATTCTTAAATGTATTATATTTTTAGCAAGTTTTTCTCTAATTGTTTGACTCATATTCCAATTATTTACTTTTTGTGTTATTATTAACAGGAATGACAGTCCAACTATAAGGGTTATATATGAACACTAAAAAAATTTTAATTGATTTAGACGGAGTACTTAACGAATACGGAAAAGGAAAATTTGATGAAAATTATATCCCTGAAATTAAAAAAGGGGCAAAAGAGTTTTTAGAAAATCTAAATAGAGAAGCTGAATTGTATCTGTTTACCACACGAAACCTCAAACTTGCAACAAAATGGCTGCTTGATAATAATATTGATATGTTTTTTAAAGATGTTACAAATATAAAAATTCCGGCTTTTTTACATATAGATGACAGAGCTATTTGTTTTGACGGAAATTACAATAATACATTAGAAAAGGTAAAAAACTTTAATGTGTATTGGAAAAAATCTTAATAAATATTTATTTTACGATATTGGAATATAACACCTTTTTACCCCCTCCATTATAGGGGAGGGGGTTAGGGGGTGGGTTTTACATCTACAAAATAACTTAATAAATTGCCATATAAAAAAACTTATATAATAATTAAACAATGAGCAAATTTAGATTTTTAACAGCAGGCGAAAGCCATGGAAAATGCCTTACCGCAATTATAGAGGGAATTCCTGCCGGAATAAATATTAATATTGATTATATAAATAATGAATTAAAACGCAGACAAAGCGGCTATGGCAGGGGCAACAGAATGAAAATTGAATCCGATACCGTTGAAATTACATCAGGTATCAGATTTGGAAAAACTCTTGGTTCGCCAATAACTCTTGTTATTCAAAACAGAGATTTTGAAAATTGGCAAAAAATTATGAGCATAAATCCTGAAGATTTTACAGAAGAAAAATCATTTACCCAATATCGACCGGGACATGCAGATTATGCAGGAAGTATAAAATATAATCAAAAAGATTTGAGAAATATACTTGAACGTTCAAGTGCACGCAAAACTGCTATAGAAACTGCTGTTGGAGCTGTTGCAAAACAAATTCTTGAACTATTTGGAATAAAATGTTCATCAAAAATTTTACAAATAGGAAAAGTTACAGAAAACTTCGAACAAGAAATTGATAAAGCAAAAGACGCAGGAGATACTTTGGGCGGAAAATTTGAAGTTATATTTGAAAATTTGCCCATTGGTTTGGGTTCTTGCATGCATTGGGACAGAGCACTTGACGGAAAAATTGCTCAGGCAGTAATGAGTATTCCGGCAATAAAAGCGGTTGAAATAGGCGAAAATCCTTTAGGTTATTATGGCAGCGATTATCACGATCAAATGTATATAGAAAACGGTAAAATTGTACGCAAAACAAACAATGCAGGTGGAATTGAAGGCGGCATTACAAACGGAGAACCACTTGTTGTAAAAGCTGTAATGAAACCAATTCCGACAATGAAAAAGTCGTTAAACACAGTTGATTTGAAGACTTTAACAGAAACACAAGCTCATTTTGAACGTTCGGATACTTGTGCGGTAGAAGCTTGTTCTGTAGTTGCAGAAGCAAGAATTGCTTGCATTTTAGCTGATGAAATTTTGCAAAAATTTGTTGGTGATAATTTTAAAGAAATTTTAAAAAATAAATAACAAAAAATTATAAATTTATTGACAAATTATAATTTTTACTTTATAATGTGTGTGGGGTAAATGTATATTTATAAGTCTTGTCACTCGACGAGACTTTCTTTTTGACTATTTTTTTTTGTAAATTTTATGTAACAAATTAATCTTTTTATTAAAGATTTTTAAAAGCATGGTCGAAATAAAATTTACGAACAATATAGATAGTCGGAGGTAAATATTTAGATGAGTTCCAGATTAGAGAATATTACTGTTTTAGACAGTAATTCAGTTGCCAACGCAATTATGAACAATATAATTGACGTTGAGAGTATGGAGAGAACGCTTGAAACTGATTTAAGTGCTACAGATTTATTTAAAATTGATTGTGCAATTTTATCATCATTAAGAAAAACTCAAGATTTCTCAAGAGATTTGTTAGAACAATTAGAAACAGGTAAATTTAAAGATGTTATTCAAAAACCACCTAAAAAAGATGTAATTATGGATGTTCAACAAAATGCAATGTTAGATATTATCTATCCTATGCAAGATATGTTTGATCAATTTGCAAATATTATTGTTGAAAATTTGAATTAGATTTAAAAAGAGGGTTTTATAACCCTCTTTTTTTTAATTTAATTTTGATATTTTTATTTTAAATACACTTTCAATATCTATACCGTTAAGCATTACTGTTATTAAATCTTCAGGATTTATATTCTTATCTATTTTCGGAAGTATCCCAAGAATTTTTTCGTTTGTATATTCTTCTATCAATTTTGGCATCATTTTTATTTCTGCATCATTTGATTCATAAGGATAATCATTTATAATTATTCCGTTTATTTTTATATTTAATTCATTTGCTCTGTTAATTGATAACAATGTATTATTTATATCGGAATTTTTTCCGGATACAACAAAAAGTATAGGTATATCAAGCATTTTTACTATATCTTCTTCTAAAAAATTTTTACTTAAAGGAGTTCCAAGTCCTGACAAACCGTCTGTTATTAAACATTCATCTTTATCCAATATTTTTTGATAATCTCTTAATATTGTATTTTTTTCCATCAAAAGACCTTCTTTTGCAGCGGAAAGTATAGGAGATAAATCATTTTCCAATTGGTAGGAATAATATGTATTTATAAAAGGATCTATAAATTTAATATATGATAAATCATTCGAAACATATTTTCCATTTTTCTGTTTCACTCCTGTTTCAATAGGTTTGTAAACTCCACAAGAATACCCCAAACTTTGCATTGTTGCTGCAAGACCGGAAGTTACGTATATTTTATTTTTATTTTGTTCAACCCCTGTAATAAAAAGTTCTAGCATAATCAAATATTATCACAAAATAGTTTTGAACATGGTATTGTAGAAAAGTTACATGTTTTTAGTAGAAAATTCATGAGTTATCTACATTGTTTTATATTATTTTTATTTTTCTACTATTTTTTTATTTTTTATACTTTTTTTCTACAAAATTATTTACAATAAAAATTCAATTATAGTAATTGTTTTAACACTTTTTCTACAAATATTTTTAGCTTATTATTACGATTATATTATTATATTATTAATATATTATTATTAATAATTAATAAAAAAACAAAAAAAATTAATATTTATTATAAAACCGTATATTTTTAATTTTTATCAAGTATAATATAATAAAAAGAGGGTATTAGGGGAGTATAATTATGAAATTTGTTGTAAAAAAAGAAGATTTATATAATGGTATTAAAATTGTAGAGAGAGCTACCTCTGTAAAGGCTTTACAACCTGTTTTGATGAATATTTTAATTGAAACAATTGATAAGAGTACAATAAAACTTATTGCAACAGATTTGGATTATACAGTCATTGCGGAAGTTGATGCACAAGTTGAAGAAGAAGGTAAAATTACTTTACCGTCAAAAAAATTGAATGATATTGTTTCAAAACTCAGTGATAAATTAATAACTTTTGAAATGAAAGATGGTGAAAATTCAGTTAATATAACTTGTCAAAATTCAAAATTTGATATAATTGGTATTTCTGCTTCAGAATTTCCTCAGGAATTTTCAAATATTCAACTAGATGATAAGGAAGGATTTGAAATTCAAATAAGGCCATTTGTAAAAGCTGTTAAGCAGGCTGGATTTGCAGCTGCAAGTTATGAATCTAGTAATCTTTTATCAGGTATTGTTTGTGATATTTCATCAAATGTTTTAGAAATAGCATCAACTGATGGAAATCGTCTTGCTCGTGTAAGAGAATCTATTGAAAATAAAGATAATCATGCAAAACAATTAATAATTCCGTCAAAAACATTAAATGAATTTATAAAAATGAGTTCGTTTATAGATGAAGAATCTGTAAAAATATATACAGAAAATTCAAAAATAATAATAAAATCAGAAAAAACAACAACAGTTTCAAGATTATTAGAAGGACAATTTCCGAGATATAATCAATTAATACCTCAAGAAAGTCCAAAAACTGCGCTTGTTAATGTATCTCAAATGATTTCCGCACTTGATCGTGTATCAATTATGGTTAATGAAAAAACAAGTATTGTAAAATTAGAATTTGGAGCAAATAATTTAAAATTAACAGCAGATGCTCCTGATGCAGGTAAATCCGAAGAAAATCTTGATATTGATTATGCCGGTGAAGAATTAGCAATTGCATTTAATTACAAATTTGTTTTGGAAGCATTGAAAAATATAGATTCAGATAACGTAAAAGTAGGTTTAAATACACCACTGTCTGCAACAATGTTCAGACCGGATAACGAAGAAGACTTTGTTTGCTTAATTATGCCTGTTCAAATTCGTTAATAAAAATTATTTTTGGTGACTATATAGATGTATTCATAAAAAATCGTCAAACTGTCATATTGAAATAGTTTCCATAATTGTCCAAAATATTTGTCATTACGAGGAGGGCAAAAGTTTGCCCGACAAAATAATCTGGCAAATCATTTATGTACATACAATATTTGCATGTAATATTTTTATGATATTGCCACGCCGACCAAGCTTTTTGTCGGTTCGCAAAGACAATTCTTTTTATCTATCTTATACATTTTAAATTTTATTTTGGACAGTTATGAAAACGAGTTTGGAATGACATTATGATTGTCGTTTGGTTCACTTTAGAATTAACTGCTATATAATTACTAAATATTTATATTGAAATAACCTTTAAATCTGCTATAATATCCAAAGGAGATAGGTATGGATTTATCGCTTGAAATTAAAAATACAAAAATAATTCTAAAATGGACAGATAAAAAAAATGCAGATTTTTATAAGGTTTTTTGTAGAAAAAATGATGTTTTTTACGAATGCGCAAAAGTTTTTAATGAAAATCAAATAAAATTGTCATTAGTTCCTTATGGCGATGGAGAGTGCTTTATTCAAGCAATTAAAGATGGGAAAATTATTGATGAATCTTCGAAAAGACAGTATAAATTTGATACTATTGACGTTGTTACAAGATTTGAGGATGACAACACATTAAAGATTTTTTACAGCAGATATGATGGTGCGCAAGGTTACAGATTATACAAAAGCGAGGATGAACAAGGATTTGGCGGCTGCAAAAATTCTGATGCAGAATTTGTAAGTGTAGAAAATTTAGACAATACAGAATACAAGATAAAACCATTTGTAAAAGGGGAAAATGGAAGAGAATTTTTAGCTTCTTCACCTGCATTTAAACCACAAGAAAATCGCTTTGTTTCAACATCAATATACAAATCATACAATTTTAATTTCTTTTTATCTTGGAATTTTAAGGGAAATGCCGATGGATTTTTAGTATATACTCAAAATTCTAACACTCCTATATTTGAAACTAATGACGGATTAAGACATTATTTGGAATTAACAGAATTTAAAGGCAGTACAAAATTTATTGTGAAAGCCTTTATAAACACTGTTGATGGTAGATTAATTATTGCGGAATCCCAACTTACCGCATTAAGTATAAGAAAATATGAAAAACCTGAAGTTTCGTTAATAATTCCGGCATACAATTCAAGAGATTATATTGCAAGAAGTATTGATAGTGCCTTGGCGTCAGACTTTGATAATCTAGAAATAATAATTGTCAATGATGGCAGCACGGACGACACACAAAAAATTATTGATTGGTATGACAAAAACTATGAAAATGTCGTATCTATCCAAAAAGAAAACGGTGGCGTTGCAGATTCAAGAAACACTGCTATAAAAGCTGCAAAAGGTAAGTATATCGCATTTTTGGACAATGATGATTTAGTAAGACCAAATATGATTTCGAGTCTTTATAATTCAATAACAAAAAACGAATGCGATGTTGCAATTGCTCCGCTATACAGAATTACAGATAACGGTTATACAACACACTGCAACCTGCCATTTATGGAAGATGTTCCATATAATATAGATAAATATTTAGAAATCATGTATACCCCGGGATATTACAATTGCGCAATTTGGAATAAACTTTATAATGCGCAAATGGTAAAAGATCATCCGCTTGGCATTTTGAGATATGAAGATGTTTCTTGGACACCTTGCATTTTATCTTATGCAAAAAATTTCTGTTTTTTAAAAACTCCATTTTATGAATGGGACAGAAAAACTCGTCCGGAAACTTTTGGTGATGTTTTAGCAAAAAAACCTGAAGATGAGCTTTTTGAACACAGAAAACAAGCAATGCTTTTCTTTGTACAAAACGGAAACCCTGAGAAAAAAGAGTTTTTAAAAACGATAGCAAAACGCAGACTTGCTCGCTATGCAAAAAATTCTCCGTTGCCTGATTATAACGATTTTATAGGACAAATTGATGCAGGAAAATACTAGAATTGCGGATTATCTATTGTATTTGGCTTATCTGAACAAAAAATTGGGCGGATTTTTTGAAAACCAATCTCCTTATATTTTTTGCCAAAAAGGTTGTGCAAAATGCTGCCAGAATGGTGAATATCCGTTTTCTCAGCTTGAATACAATTTTATAATGATAGGATTTTCAAAATTACCTGAAGAAACAAGAGAACATATCTTACAGAAAGTAAAAAAATTAAAAGAAGAAAAGGCAAAATTTGGTGACAATTATACTTATGAGTGTCCATTTTTGATTAATAAAGAGTGTTCTGTGTATGAATTCAGAGGTATTATTTGCAGAAGCTTTGGCTTAATGTCAATAAATCCGAAAGGATTATCAAAAATACCATTCTGCGCATTTGAGGGTTTGAACTATTCAAATGTAATTGAACCTGAAACAAAAATTGTTTCGTTAGAAAAGTATAAAAAACTAGGTGACAATTTGCCTGAGCCTTTGGCATATAATGTAGGATACGAATTTTTGACAAGCAAAAATATAGAAGAAAATTTTAAACTAAATTTCGGTGATAAAAAAGCACTTATTGATTGGTTTTAA
>CAMPBE010000032.1 GCA_946636615.1 uncultured bacterium
TTGTAATATAGTTCAAAATTTATTTTATGAGATTCTTTGGCTAAAGCCTTAGAATGACGCTTTTTATTAATGTTATAAAGGTAAAATAATGTACAAATTACTAAAATCTCAGAGGGAGTTTTTGGAAATTCCGCATGATTATAATTTAGATGTCGCCGTTTACCAAGGCGGATACGGATCCGGAAAGACTTTTTCCGGATCTTTATTGGGAATATTATTGGCACATAAATTTCCCGGTATAAGAGGGCTTGTCGGTGCTCAAACATATTCTCTTGTCAGGGATACGACACTCAAAACTTATTTTGAACATCTTGATAATTTTGGATTTGTTGAAGGAAAAGACTATAATTGGTATTCTTCTATGCAAACTTTGACTTTTCCTAACGGTTCGGAAATTCTTTTCAGGCATTTTGATGAACCTAATAAATTAAAATCTTTGAATTTGGGTTTTGTTGAAATTGAAGAAATGTCTGATATTCCATATGATACTTTCAAGATGCTGTTGAGCCGTATGCGTCAAAAACCGTCTGAAGATTGGAAAGGCTTTAGATACCGGATATTTGGACACACAAATCCGGAGATAAACAAGGGGTGGGTTTATAAAACTTTTAAAGAAAATTCTGCACCAAATTACAGGATGATTTCTGCGCCTACTACTCAAAATATTTATTTACCGGAAAATTATTGTGAAGAATTAAAGAAGCTTTATGATGAGGAATATTATAAAATATTTGTACTTGCGCAAAATGGTGAATATACAAAAGGATTGGTTGTAAAGGATTTTACGAATAAAAATATTATTGAGATTCCTTATTGTGAAGATATGGATATGCATATATCTTGTGACTTTAATGTTGATCCTATGTGTTGGCTTTTAGCCCACAAAACAGATGAAAAAGTTTTTTATTTTGATGAAATAGCGATGGAAAATACTACAACATCAAAGGCTTGTGAAGAAGTTTGCAGGCGATATCCAAATCATAAAGGGAAAATTATTATTAACGGAGATGCTTCAGGTGATAACAGGAGCTGTACAAGTGAATATACAAATTATGTAATTATAAAAAAGAAGCTTCAACAATTTGGTTATGATGCAGATATTAGAATAAAGGCATTTAACCCTCCTATAAAAAATAGAATTATGGCTTTTAACTCAAAAGTAAAATCTGCAAATGGTGATATTTGTCTTTTTGTAGACAAAAAGTGCGAAAAACTTTTATATAATATCTATAATTTACGTTATATAGAAGGTTCTTCTAAGATATATCTTCCTACATATCAGCAGATAAAACAATCGAAAGAACTAAAATTTTTATCACACCCTTTTGATGCTGCATCGTATTTGGTCGATTTTTATTGGCCCATAGGGTTATAATGCAACAAAATTATAATTTTGTTGCAAAAAGTAAAAGAGAGAAGTTAAAAGACTATATTGGTGAGCTATGCTCACGAAAAATATTATAATCACTACTTAGCGAAACAATGATGAGGCTCGTACTGTCTGAGCGATAAAAAGATTCTGAAACAAGTTCAGAATGACGAAAATATAGCGAGTTTACGAGCCATAGGTTGAGCTTAGTAGTGATTAAGCGGTTATGGCGCCGTTTCTCTTTCTTTGCTTAATTTCTTTCTCTTTGCGTCGCCCAAAAATCAAAGAGAAAGAAATTAAGTGCGGGGTCTAAGGGGGCGCACAGCTCCCTTATTATAAAAGCAGGGGTGCAGTGCAGGGACGGCATAAGTCTCGCATAATAAACCCACCCCAAAATCAAAGATTTTGACCCTCCCCTATTAGGGAGGGTATTTTGCAACAAAATTATAAAAAAGGAGTAAAAATGGATAAATTTATAGAATATTCCCCAATAATTATTGTAGTTCTTATGTTTTTTGTTCAGCAAAAAATATTTGTTACACCGGAACAGTTAGAAAAAAAACACAGAGAAATATTAGATGAAATGGAAGAAAAATTTGTAAGTGTTATAAGTTTTAAGGATTTGAAAGATCAGTTTTCAGAGGTAAAAGAAAAAATTGATAAAATGTATGATTTGTTGATTGATTTAAAGTGAGTCCTATGAGTAAAATAAAAGACGCTAAGTCGTTAAGACGTCAGGTCGTTAAGTTCTTTAATAAATCAGTCAAAACAAAATTTTACAGAAATAATAAATTGAAATTCACTTAACGTTCTAACGACTTTTATTAATTATTAACAAATGTTACAAATACATGTAAAAAATCTAAAGTTTTGCGCTAAATATGTCGTCATGACGAGTACAGACATGTTGTTACTAAGTTAAATGAAAGGAAAGCAATGGGACTGGCAGCTTCACAAGCAAGATTTTTAGCCATAACAGCAAGGAAAATGAATTGCGAATTTCAATCTATGCAAATTGCGCAAGAAAAACTTTCTGTTACTCGTGATTTGCAAAAAGCTGCTCAGGATTACCAAAACTCATTGTCTCAAACAAAATTAATTTGGGATACAGATGATGAACAATATGATTTGTCATATGGTGTTATGATGACTCCATCTACATTAAATGAATTTGACCCATATCTTGTTACTGATACTTTAGGCAGAGTATTATTGACAGATACGATGTTTGATGCTGCAGTTGCTGCAGGTATTATATATGAAAATGGTACACCTAAAGGAAAAGTTGATGTTGCGGGTAATGGTACGGGTATAACATTTAAAGGTGACGATAGTGCTCAAAATGATGGTTCTCGTAATGCATTTTTATATCAGTTGGGTGCTAAAAACCAGATAGATGGTGCTATGGCAGATGCTATTGTTGCTCTTGGTGACAAAGGATATACAAGATCCGGTATTGGCGGAAAAATTTATGATAAATCTACTTCAAATGCTTTACAAACAAATGCATTTATTAAATATATGCAAAAAATGACTTATGGAGAGGCATGTGATGTTCAGAACTTAACAATACCGACCGGTAAAAATGCTAAAGACAAAATTTATGCTATGGAGTTATTCTCTGATTATAACAATGGTACTGTTGATATAGGTGATATAAGTATAACATTAAAAACAAGTTCTGAAGGTGTAAAGCCTAAAGTTGATTCCGAAGGTAAGGATATAAATGCTAATACATTTATGGTTACAAACAACGGCCGATTGATCGGTAAAGATGAATTGAAAAATCTAACAGTTGGTGACTTGTTGACAGGTAAATATGAAGTAAGCTTTAATGGTTCAGGTGCAGATGCCAAATTAGCATTTAGTAAATTTTTATCTGCAATCGCCGGAGCTTTAGGTAAAGGTGCTGGTGGCAGTCAATTTAAGGGATTAAATGTCGATACTGAATCTGATTTAGCATTGAATCAGGCATATAGTTTTTCAATTTTGCAAGAAAATATGATTGGCGGTGGTTCTGATACAATTTCTGATTTATATGTGAAAGCGAGAAATCAAAATGGTATTGTACAAAGCAATAGCGGAAACTTGTTCTCATTCAGTATTTCAAATCTCGCAAAATCTTTCCTTACAAACTTTGTTATTGGACTAGAGGGCTGGGAATCAGGTTATACTGTTGAAAATACTGTTTCTGCAAGCAAATATATTACTGATGATCCTTCATATTATTTCTTACTTAAAAATGATGCAGCTTTGACTGATAGAACTATGTTGAATGCTGATTTTTATAACATGATGTACAATCAGATTGTAACGAATGGGGCTATTTCTGATAGCAGTTTGAGAGAATTGTATACCAATGATAGCTCAATGATGCAAAATGCAATTAAGAATGGTAATTTATTTATATCATCATTGCATAATGACGGCTATTTCTATCAAGGCCCATATACAGCAAGCGGCCATGTAGCAGAAATTCCTGATGAAGATGCTATAGCCAGAGCTGAGCTTGAATATACTATAACAAAAGCAAAATTAAATACCAAAGAAGAAGGTCTGGAAGTTCAGATGAAAAATCTTGATATGGAAATTTCATCATTAACAACAGAATTTGATACGGTTAAAAATCTTATAAGCAAAGGTGTTGAAAAGGTATTCACTATGTTTAGTACATAGTTAATTAAATTTCTTTTCCATATCTTTTTGGAGGTTATCAATAATTTCTCTATAGTCTGTTGTAACAGATGTAGGCTTAGATGTCTGAATGATATCTATGAATATTTTAGCATTGTGTGGCTTTTTACCGTCAAGAAAAACTTTTTGGCTATCAATTCTTGCAGGTACGATTAAACCGCTTGTTACAAATTGATCACTTGCTTTTTTTGAAGAAAGATATTTTATAAGTTTATAAGCTTCAGCTTTATGTTTTGATGTTTTTGTTATTGCCCAGCCGGATGAATCAGCCTGAACAATGCTGGCTTTAGTTCCCTTTGGAAATTGCACTATATCCCAATCAAAATTACATTCTTCTCTTAATTTTGGTACCATCCAACGACCTGAAAGATACATTCCAATGCGTTGTTGTATAAACATTTGTGCCATAGTTGCGCTTGCGCTTTCTGATTTTTTTGGTGCAACATGGTATTTGTTTCTTAAATCAAAATAGAAATTTAGTGCATATTTGCTATCTGGTGTATTAATTTTATCAGGTAATATATCTCCACCGCAACTCAAAAGATACGGAATATAATAATAAGGATTTTCTTCAAAGCTAATTCCAAATGTTTTTGTATCTGTTAATTTTTGTGCGGTTTTAAGAAAATCAGCAAATGTCCAATTGTTGTTTGGATATTTTATATTTTTCTTTTTGAACAAATCTTTGTTGTAATAAATTACAAGGTTTGATATATCCCTTGGAATTGCATAATTTTTGTTATTCCAAGAAAGTGCTTCTATAGCTTGAGGGTAATAATCATTTGAATTTTCTATATTAAGTTCTTCAAGAACACCCGCATTAGCGTATATAGGCAAGTAGAGGTTATTTATGAATATGACATCCGGTGCTGTGTTTGATGCAAAAAGCAAATGGATTTTTTGAAAATAGTTTTGGGGAATATGCATAAAATCGACTTTTATATCAGGATTTTCTTTTTCAAATTCAGAAAGAATTGGTTTTAATATGTCTATTTCAGATTTAGAACCCCAACTTGCAAATTGTATTACAGTCCGATTATCTTTTGGTGTACAAGCACACAAAAATATTATGCAAAAAATTGCAACGATAATTGTTCTTATAAAATTACAGTGGTCTTTCACCTTTTTAATTCTCTCTTATTTTATGGCTATAACTCAATCAATACGCCCATTTTGTCATCATTAACTTCTACTAATGATTTGTATCCGCCTGCTTTTACCATATATACATTGGCATTGTCATGACGAACTTGAATTGGGGAAGTTACGTTATTTTCAAAGTCTTTGATTACAGTTACTTTATCATTTATTTTTCCTATAAGTGAATTTTTACCGTCTTTATTTATCAGGTAGAATCCTTTATCAGGGGAAATTTTAAAACCTGATTTTACAACTGTACCTTTTAGGAATGAATCTTCTTTTTGTTTAGCAATAGGATTTGTTGAAACTCTTTCAGAACTTTGATTTTTGGGAGTTTGCGGCTTTTCTGAATCTAAAATATTTAAATACTCATCAACTGAAGACATAATGTAGTCTTTTGGCTGGTATTTGATACGTCTTTTGTCAACATCTGAAACTTCCAAATTTGCCCCTTTTAAATTTCTTTTATTAGCACTTAGTGGAGAATCATCAAGTATAATGGTCTTTTGCTCATGTAATGGAATTTCAACTTCATATTTTTTGAATCTGCTTTTAACGCTGTTGCGTTTTGACATATTCAAAGAGTTTAGATTATTTTCGAAAGCCCTAAACTTAATAGTCTTTGCGATAGAAGTATCTTCACTATATGTGTTAGAATCTTCTGTGATTTCAAAATCGTCAAATTTTGCAGGTTCTTCAGAAACTAATTTTTCAAGTTCATGACGTTTTGCTTCGATTGCTGATTTTGACGGCTTTTTAATAAAACTGTAGCTGCCTTTGTTATTAGCTCTTGTCACCGGCTCAGCTGACTTGTCTGTGTATAATTGATATTTTTCTTTCCAAGACAGGCTGTTATCTTCTGTAATATTGGTATAATCTTCCGTATTAGTGTCTTGTTGTAATGCCTGTATTGTATCTGAAATCGGGCTTGTATATTTTTGGATTTTCTGAGCAGTCCTTTTTCTTATTACCAGCAATAGTAATAATGCAACAAATCCAAAAATACCAAAACTTAATGTTTTGTTATGTTTAGCAGACATTTTATGTGAGATTTTTGTTATACCTGATTTGATTTTATTTTTTAATTTAGAGATTAAAGATTCATTCTTTATTACAGGCATTTCTGATATTTCTTTGATTTCATTGATATTAGCAGGTTTTGTATCTGTAGTAATATTTTGCGGAATTTCTTCCAAAGCTTTTTCACGTTTTGCTTCGTTTATAAGATCTGCAAGGTGAGATTTTCTTATTTTTTTACTATTTTCTTCAGGAACAATAGCTGATAGTTTTATATCAGGTTTGTTTTGTGCTTTTATTTCAGATTTTGCATTTTGTACTTTTTTAGATTGTTGTTCAACATTCTTTGATTGAGTTGTTTCTTGTTTCGGGGCTTTATTTACGGTTACTTCTGTTTTTTGTTCTCGAATTTTTGGCGGTTCTTGGGTTGAAATAGTATTTTTAACTGCATTTGCTTGTGCAATCAATGTGTTGTATTCACGTTGATCTGCTGTAATAGGTTTGCTTTTTACTGTTCTTGTTTTAATATCAAGAGGTTTTGTTGTAATTAATGTTACTTTTGTGTAACCGCCTGATGTGTCATCAACGGTTTTTACGTCAACATTAGAAACTAAATCTCTTACGCCACTCAGGTTTGATGCGTTATATCCTTTACTTCTGACTTGTGGTATAAGAATTACGTATTTATTGTCAGATTTTTTTCTGACTAATACGTTATCACCGTAATTTTCAGATGTTACTAATGTTACATAGACTGAATTGTCGGATGATTTTTTCAAATCTAGTTGTACCAAGCTGTTATCAACATCTGCAATAGCTAAAGGAGTAGCCAATGCAAGTATAATTGCCGAACTAATTATATTAGATTTATTCACTATCATTCTTCCGTTATTTTACCTACTACATTATATATAATACTTTGACATAAAAATTTTTGCTAGTTTGTAATATTTTTAGGCTTTTTATGTTACAATTTATAAAGATTATAAGATTAAATCAGGAAAATGAAATAGTATGAAAAGCGGATTTACTGCGATTATTGGGCGTCCTAATGTTGGGAAATCAACTTTATTAAATCAAATATTAGGTCAAAAGATTGTAATAGCTACTGATAAAGCTCAAACTACCCGTAAAAGAATTAAAGGGATTTATACAACAGATAAAGGGCAGATTGTTTTTATCGATACGCCAGGGGTCCATAAACCACTTAATAAATTGGGTGAATTTTTGCTTGATGAAGCAAAAGTTGCTGTGCCTGATGCTGATTTAATTCTGTTTCTTGTTGATGGCTCTGAACCTGCAGGAAAGGGTGACAAGTGGATTGCGCAGAATATTTTGAAAACAGAATTGCCTGTAATAATTGTTATGAACAAGGTTGATAAAGTAAAAAAACTTAATAAGGTAGAAGAAAATCTTTTGACTTATAAACTTTTATTTGAAAAAAATTATCCTGTAGTAAAAATTTCTGCAAAAACAGGTCGAAATATTGATACTTTGATTAATAACATATATAAAAATCTGCCGGATGGTGAACTTTTGTATCCTGAAGATGTTGTAACAGAAGAAACAATGCGTGATGTAACAGAAGAAATTGTAAGAGAAAAAATTCTTTTGAACACATCTGATGAAATTCCTCATTCAGTAGCCGTAAAAATTGAAAGTTATGTTGAAAGTGATGATATAGACAGGATTTATGCAACAATTTTTTGTGAAACAAAAAGCCAAAAAGGAATATTGATTGGCAAGGGTGGCAACCTTTTGAAAAAAATCGGTACGGAAGCTCGACAGGAATTAGAAAAAATAACAGAAAAAAAGGTGTTTTTGGGATTGGAAGTCAAAGTTGAAAAAGATTGGCGCAAAAAGCAAAGCGCACTCAAAAACTTTGGCTACGAACAAGAAAAATAATTAAATATTCAATTTATATCCGCCACCGTAGATTGTTTCTATATATTTTTTACCGTCTGATATTTTATCTATTTTAGATCTCAAATGTCTTATATGAACTCTGATTGTTTCAATATCATCGTCAGGTGAATATCCCCAAATGTCTTTCAACAATTTGGCAGAAGAAACCATATTGCCGTGATTTTGGAATAACAAATTAAAAATATCAAATTCTATTGGTGTTAATTTAGCTTGTTTATCCCCAATTTTTACACTATAAGTTTCGGGTAGTAATGTAATTTCGCCTATTGTTTGAAGTTCCCTTGTTGATGCGCTTTGTGGAATTTGTCTTGTTCGTTTTAAAAGGGCTCTCACTCTGACTTGTAATTCTTCCATTTCAAATGGTTTTACAAGGTAATCATCTACACCAATATTAAAACCGTTCACTTTATCGTTAATTTGTGACAGTGCGGTTAACATTAAGATTGGAATATCTTTTGTTTCTTCATTTTGACGTATTCTTTGGGCAACTGTAAAACCATCAACGTCAGGCATCATAACATCAAGTATTACAAGAGATGGCAATTCTTGTTTGCAAAGTGCAAAGCCTTTTATTCCGTCAAATGCTTGAATAACATTATAACCGCATAATTCAAGGTCAACTTTTATAAGTTCGTTTATAGCACTGTCATCATCTACTACTAAGATTTTATTATTCATATTTTAATAATATATTTAAAATTTTTTAATTTCAATATAAGTAAGTTTTTTTTATACTTACTGCCTGATTGGTGAATTTTATTTGAATTTTGTGGTTATAAGATATATTTGAAAGGAGTTTTGATTATGAGTAATATTTTATTTCAGGCACCTGTATGTGAGATGAAAAGTTTTGATAATCTTTTTATTGAAATGACTGCAAAAAATTGTAACCAAAGATGTAAACATTGTTATATAGATTTTCCATTAAATAAAAATGTAAAGGATTTTATATCTGTTGATAGTATAAAAAATGCACTCACACAAACCAAAGATGAAAATATTAAATGTATATATTTGATGGGTGCAGAACCGATGACACATCCTGATTTTAATGTAATTTTGAGATTGTGTTTAAAATATTCTAATGTATGTATATTTACCAACGGATCTTTTATAAATGAGAAAAAAGCAAGATTTTTAAAAAAAGTACAAGATGAAAACAGTAATGAAATTATTTTTAAGCTAAGCATGGATCATTATAATGAATTCAAAAATGATGAAATAAGAAGTCGAGGTGCGTACAGAACTGTAATAAATGCTGTAAAGAATTTGGTTAAATATGGATTTAGCCCGATTATATGTGTTACAAATTATTATAATGAACCATGTGAGAAGTTGCTAAATGAATTTAAAAACATATTTCAAAAACAGGGTTATAACTTAAATGATTCAAATATAGTTATAAACGAATTTTATAATTCAGAAAAATCTGATGTGGTAAGGGATTCTATCGACAATAAGCCTGATTGTATGTATGGCAGAACATTAACTTCCTTGGGTGTATACTGTTGTCCTTTTCTTGCAAATGATCATAGAGGGAGATGCGGCAGTGATTTTTCTGATTTTTCGCATCACAATTCTATAGAAACATCATATTGCGCAACTTGTATGAAAAATAAAGAGAATATGTTTGGTATAAATTTCAAACTTTTTGAATGTTAAAACTATTGTTCTTTTTTGATGTCCGGAGGTGTATCATTTTTTTTATCTTTGGATTTACCTTTTTTTGATTTTTTACCTTTTGCGTTATCATCAGATTGTTCAACTTTAACAATACTTGAAGGATCTCTTTGTGCATATAGTTTAATTTGCATGTTTATAAGTAATATTCTTTTGTTTTTTTGATAAGGTACAATTTCAATTGACGAAATTTCTAAAAAATGTTCGTGTTTAAATATTTCTCTTAAAAAACTCTCAAATTGTGTATATGTGCCAATTAATTCTGCAGAAATTCTGCATACGTGATATTTATCTCCTACGTGACTTACAAAATTATCATCTTCCGGATCATAATCGTAATTGAATGAACGAGCCTTAATTTTATTTTCACGCATAATCTGCAATATTTCACCAAACTCATCTGATATAGCAGATTCTGTATCAGCTCCGCCATTTATTGGTTTGAAAAATGCTTTTGATAAGTTATTATTTTCTTCTTCAACTTTTTCTTTAGCTTTTTTTAGATTATCTAATTTACGTTCTGCATCGACAAGAGATGCTGATGTTGATTTATATGAACTTTGTGCTTCATTAATTTTTTGTATTTCAGGAAATATTTTAGAAGCGAGAAAAGCAAATATAACAATTGCTGCAATAAGAATGCCAAGTGCAACCTTAAATTTGTTTATGTATATGCTATATTTATCCACTTGTTTCTCCTTTTATTTTTTATTCTTTACCGAAATTAAGTAATGGTTTATTTAACAATTGACCTTTTTCGTTATCTTTAGATTCAGGATTTTCACCTTCTGATTTTTCTGTTTCAGTAACTTGTGGTTTCAATTCATCTTCAGACATATTTGTTATTTCGAATTGATAATTTGAAGGTTGTGTTGGATCTATTGATATATCCTCATCAACAGATGATGAATTAAGCTCTAATTTATGCAAACGTAATTGAGTATTTATCAAAGAATCTTTCATATTGCGATAAAAAGCATAAACATCTTCAACGTTTGTTGTACTACCCTTAATATCAATTTTCCCATCATCTTTTGTAACAAAATATGTTAAGAATAGGTTTTTAGGTACTGATTCACCTAAAGCAATATATGACATTAATTTAGTTCTATTTTCACTAAGAACTTTTTTAATTTCCGTTTCTATATTAAATCCGTCAAAATTCTTTTCTTCATCTTCAATTTTCTTAATTTCTGCTTGTACTGTTTGCAATTTTGAATTTATTTCATCTACTTGTGCTTGTTTTTTATTAGCTGTTATTGGAAGAAATATTGATAACAAAAGTGTTGGTACAACAAGTAATATAGCTATGAAAATAGCATATTTTTGAGCTATAGCCGGAGAAATGTCAAATTCTTTTGAACCAAGTACGACATGTACCATTTCATTTGGATTATCTGTAGCGCTTCCAACGTTTGTGTTGCCGCCTAAAAAATTAAATTCTATCGGTAATTTTATATGAGAATCTACTGCAATACCAATGGCATCTAATGATATGTTTCTGGCAACTTCTTCTAATATTTCTAAACTTACAGGCAGAAAATCATGTTTTTTAAATTGATTATTTTCAATATAATCAACAGGGGAATCAACTTGTATTTTTTTAGATAAAATTTCCGCACTAACTGAATCAGTGTTAGACACTACAAATAAATGATTTGCAGGAATACTCATTAATGCAATTTGTGCAGATGCATTAATTGCATTATAAATTTCGTCACCTTCGAATGATCTTATTGCCAAAGGTTCTTCGTAATAATCAATTAATTTGTTTCCTTGCATTGAACATATAGAATATCCTGTTTGTGTAATTATCAAACAATTCCAAGAGGTATTTCCATTTATTTGTTCTTGTACTATACCTGTATATTCCAGAGCTTTTAATTCGGAAATAATTGAGATGTTTACTTTAACAAGATTTGCACCCAGCTCGGTTAAAGCTCCTTTAATATCATCAATGACATTTTTCTGAATAGCTGAATAAAATAGGCTTCTTGTTTCTCCTGTTTCGTTATTACTAGCATCTGCCCAACTAACGACAGGTTCATATCTTTTAAATATGTATGATTGTTCAACTTCAGATGTCAAAGCTTGAGTTACCGAATTGTCATCCAATAACAATGGCAATTCCTTGCTGCCAATCAGTACCATAGGCATATTTAATACAACATTACTTTTAATATTAACTCTTAATTCTGCAAATAATTCTGTAATTGCTGTTTTAAATGCGTTGATATCAGGAATTTCTCTCAATGACTCATTGTATTCCAATGGTCTGTATGCATAATTTTTTACAGTTCTTGCGGCAATATCAATTTGAATTGCTTCAAGACCGATACCCGGAGTTACTGATAAACAAACAGTTTCCTTGCTACCAATACCCAATTGTGATAAAATATCATTTAAATCCATAATCTTCTTTTCTTATTAATTTGCTATAGTACATTTTTATTATACAATATATTTTAATAATAAAGTAATATTTACATAAATTTACACTAAATGTAGGAGAATTTGCCCAAAATGAATAATGAGCTGTTAAACAAGATTAATAAAATAAAAAAGGATAAAAATGCCGTCATATTGGCTCATTGTTATCAAAATGCCGAAATTGATGAGGTGGCAGATTTTGTTGGTGATTCTTTGTATTTGAGCCAGATGGCTGCAAAAACCGATGCCGATATTATCCTTTTTGCAGGTGTGTATTTTATGGCGCAGACAGCTAAAATACTTTGCCCGAATAAAAAAGTTTTGCTTCCTCGTCTTGAGTCAGGCTGCAGAATGGCAGATATGATTACGCTAAAGCAATTGAGAGAATTTAAAGCGCAACATCCTAATATTCCTACTGTATGTTATATCAATTCAACAGCAGAAGTTAAAGCGGAATGCGATATTTGTTGTACGAGTTCAAATGCAGTAAAAATTGTTGATAGTTTGAGAGCAAAAGAAGTACTTTTTTTACCTGATACATATTTGGGCAAATGGGTTGAAAAAAAGTTAGGTAATATTAATGTAATAACATATCCTGGATTTTGTCCGACACATTTGCAAATCAGACCAAATGATGTTGTAAAAATGAGAGAAAAATACCCAGATGCTCTAGTTTTGGCTCATCCTGAATGTCATCAATCTGTAAGCTCAATTGCGGATTTTGTTGGTTCAACCACTGCAATTATGAAATATGCAATTGAAAGTGATAAAAAACAGTTTATTATAGCTACTGAAAAAGGAGTTGTTGACAGGCTTCAAAGAGACTATCCTGAAAAAGAATTTATTCTGATAAAAGAAGATATTGTGTGTCCAAATATGAAGTGGCATACGTTAACTGACATATATAATGCACTTGAAAATGAAGAACATGAAATAAATGTAGATAAAGAAATTGCTTCAAAAGCTCTGAAGTGTATTGACAGGATGTTGGAAGTTTCGCAAATTGGTGTAAAGTAGCATTTTGTCATTCTGAGGCGGTAAGGTTATGAGATTCTTCGCTTCGCTCAGAATGACCAACAAGCCGAAGAATCTCATAAAAAAGAAAACAAACAAATGGACGAAAATATTATATACGGTAAAAATGCTGTAACTGAAGCACTTATAGCCGGTAGAGAGATAAATAAAATTCTTATTTCAAAAAATATTCATTCCGATGCTAAGTTGAACAAAATTAAAGAATTGGCGAAAGAAAACGGTGTGATTTTTCAATTTGTTGCGAAAGAAAAATTTTTGCCATATGCAGAACTTAACCATCAAGGTGTAATTGCACAGATTTCTCCAATTAGATATAAAGATTTGGATGAATTTTTAGAAGAAAAACATGAAAATGATTCTTTGGTAATTTTAGATGGAGTAGAAGATTCTCATAATTTAGGCGCAATAATCAGAACCTGTGTGTGTGCAGGAGTTTCAGGAATAATAATCCCTTCAAGGCGTAACGTGCAGGTAAATGCTATTGTTGAAAAAACAAGTGCCGGTGCGATAAATCATATTCCGATTATAAAAGTGAATAGTCCGGTCAGTGCTGTTCAAAAATTAAAAGAATCAGACTGGTGGGTAGTTGCAGCAGATGCAAGTGCGAAAGATAATTATTATGATGTAAATTACAGAGATATGAATTTTGCTTTAATTATGGGAGCAGAACACGCAGGAGTTTCAAAATCTTTATTAAAACTTTCTGATTTTGTGGTAAAAATTCCTATGCTTAAAGATTTCAATTCTCTTAATGTCTCAAATGCTTTAAGCGCAATAATTTTTGAAACAGTTAGACAAAAATTAAAAATTTAATTATAATAATGATGAGATTGCGACGCTCAACTTTGTTTCGCTCGCAATGACACATTGTCATTACGAGGAGAATGCGAGGCATTCGACGTAGTAATCTCCTTAAAGGAGAGAGATGAAAAAAGAACTTGAAAAATACGGCTTAATGTCAGAGGAAATTTCTGATGAGGATATAGATTTTCATAAACTCGATGCCCAAGAAGAAGATGATGATAATTTATTAGAAACTGTTGAAGATCCTAAAGTCCAAGAGAATTTAGCATCAGTAAATTCTGATGACAGTGTTAGAATATATTTGCAACAAATTGGTAAGATTCCGTTACTTTCTTCTGAAGAAGAATTAGATTTGGCAAAAAAGATATACGATGAGCATGACGAATTTTCAAAAAATCTTTTGGTAAATGCAAATCTTCGCCTTGTTGTAAGTATTGCCAAAAAATATATAGGCAGAGGATTGTCTTTTCTTGATTTAATTCAAGAAGGGAACATGGGCTTGATGAAGGCTGCAGGCAGATTTGATTACACAAAAGGTTATAAATTTTCAACATATGCAACCTGGTGGATTCAACAGTCCATAACACGTGCAATAGCTGATAAAGCCCGTATAATAAGGCTTCCTATACATATGATTGAATCTTTAGGAAAAATAAGACGTGCAACAATAGATTTGACAACAGAACTTGGACATGCTCCGACTAAACAAGATATTGCTTATCGTCTAGGTGTTCCTGTGTCAAAGTTAACATCTATCATAAAATCTGCACAATCAACAATAAGTATGGAAACTCCGGCAAATTCATCTGAAGATTCTTCTAAAATTGCTGACTTTATAGTTGATGAAGCTTCCATTTCACCTGATAGCAGAGTATCACAGGAAAATTTGTTTGACGATATAAGAAAAATGCTAAATCAATTAAGCCCAAAAGAGAGAGATGTTTTAATTTTAAGATTCGGTTTGGATAATAATGGTGCTAAGAAAACATTGGATGAAATTGGTTCTCAATATGGTGTTTCAAGAGAAAGAATTCGCCAAATTGAAAATAGAGCAATTGCAAAACTTAAAAAGCTATGTAAGAATAAAAAACTTACAGTTGGTTTAAAAAATTATTTTGGTGAATAGTTAAATAAAAATCCCACCTTTTAAGGTGGGATTTTTAAAGATGTATTTTATGAATTATTCTGCATCTTTGTTAATATCTTTAATGCTCAATGCGATTCTGTGTTCTTGCGGAGTGAATTTTTTGATAAGAACTTTTACACTGTCGCCGACTTTGAATACATTGAATGGATTAACATTTTCTTCAGCCATTTCAGCTACAGGTAACAATGCTTCAACTCCCGGGAAAATATTGATGAATGCACCAAATCCTGTAACTTTATTTACTGTACCATCGATAACTTGTCCTTCTTCAAATTGACCTTCAATTTGTTGCCATGGATCTTCGCCCATTCTCTTTAAAGAAAGTGAAATTCTCTTTAATTCATGGTCGATTTTGATAATTTTAACTTCAATTGTTTCGCCTAAAGAAATAACATCAGAAGGATGCTTAATTCTTGACCAAGAAATTTCAGAAATAGGAAGTAAACCATCAATTCCGTTGATGTCAACAAAAGCACCAAAATCGGCAATTCTTACAACTTCACCTTTAACTATTTGATCTTCTTGAAGTTCTGACAAAATATTGTCAACAACTTGATCTCTTTGTTCTGCAACAGCTTGACGTTGAGATAAGATTAATTTGTTTTTCTTAGGATCTGCTTCCAAAACTTTAACTTCGATTTTAGTATCAACCAAACCATCAAATGGAGTGCCGGTTCTTAATTGAGAAGATGGAATGAAACCTTTTAAATCAGCAACGTCAACCAATACACCGCCTTTAACAACAGATACAACTTTTGCCAAAATAGTGTCACCTTGGATTTTTGCGTCATTTAATTGAGCCCAGGCTTGAGCAAATGCAAGACGTTTCAAAGAAAGCGTCATGCCTTCTTCATCGTTTTCTTCTTTTAGTACATAAAATTCTTTTTCTTCACCAATTTCCAAAGAGTTTTCGCTTTCAGATGATGGTAATTCTTTGTTGGGTAAAAAAGCTTCTGTTTTAGCACCTTTTACGCTGATAAGGTAACCTTCATTTTCTTTCTTCATAACTGTACCTTCAACGATATCAGCTACTGTGTGTGATTTTGAAAAAGATTCTTCTAATAATTTTTCAAATTCATCCATGTTTGTTTTTTCAATTGTTTGTGTCATGTTTATTTTTTCCTTTCATTTAATTATATTTATGAGATTCTTCGGCTGTACGTCATTCTGAGTGTAACGATGAATCTTATAATTTATCAGCCTCAGAATGAAAATAGTAATATTTTTAGTGAGGAGTTAGTTTATTTATAACTTGATCTATTACATCTTGTGGTGTTGATGCTCCTGCGGTAATTGATATTTTTTTTGATTTTTCGATTATATCTTTGTAATTCTCCAATTCATTAGCGTTTTCTATATGAATAGTTTTAGTTATATCTTTCAGAATTTCTGCTAAATGAGTTGTATTAGCACTTTTTTTAGAACCTACAACGATAACCAAATCACTTTCTTTTGCAAGTTCTCTTGCTTCTGCCTGTCTCATTGATGTACTTTGGCAGATAGTGTTTGCTATATGAATTTCTTTGGCTATTGAGGTTAAATATTTAACAATTTCATTTAGATTTTCAAGTCTTTGGGTTGTTTGAACGACAACTCCTACACGTTTATGAGTTTTAATTTTTTCTTCATACTCTTTTAGTTGTTCGGAAGAAACCGCAACAACGACATTATCACTATACATTTGAGCATTTGCTTTAATCGCAATAACTTCGGGGTGCTCAGATTTTCCGACAATTACGACAAAATAACCGTCTTTAGCAAGTTCAATTGCTTTTTGCTGAACTTTTTTAACGTCAGGACAGGTCAGGTCAACCGGTTCAAATCCTGCATTTTTAATCTTTTCAAAAACTTCGGGGCTTTCGCCGTGGCTTCTTATGACACAAATTCCGTCGCCTTTTTCAGGAATTTCGTTAAGAGTTTTTATACCTAAAGTTTCAAGCTCTGCAATAACGTGGGCATTGTGAATAAGTTCTCCTAACACAAAAACATTTTTATCAGGGTTTTCAGCTTTCAGTTTTTTGGCAGTTTCTACAGCTCTTTTTACACCATAGCAAAAACCTGCAAACTTGGCTAGTTTTATGTTTTTTGTTTCTTCGTCATTCTGAGTAGAGCGAAGAATCTCATAATTATTTGAGGTAATTTTTT
>CAMPBE010000033.1 GCA_946636615.1 uncultured bacterium
CAGGGGCGGTATAAGTCCCACAATACAAACCCACCCCAAAATCAAAGATTTTGACTTACCTCTCAAAAAATGATAATTAATCATTTTTTTCGGCAGAGTCCTATTAGGGAGGGTATTTTGCAACGAAATTATAAATCTGTTGTACTTTCATTCACTACTTTTTCAGTTGGAGCAAGGCCGGGTTCAAGGTCAGAGCCTGTAATTAATCTTCTAAACCCAAATTGACATTTTGGCAGAACATATGCAAGCAAAAAACTACTCAAAGCAACATTTATTAATATATTTGCAGTTTTGAATATTTTTGCTTTTCTTATAAATTTAGTAAAATCTTTTTCACTTAAATTTTGAGTTTTAATTACAAATTCTGCAATTTCATTCCTAAATTTGCTCAATTTTGCAGTATCAACAAATTCTCTTGGATCCCTTATTCCACTATCTAACATTTTTAATTTTTCAAATTTCTGTGCATATTTAATAAAATAGCTATCTTTATTTGCAATATCATCAATAAAAGTAAATAAATCATTGACTTTCGATGATTTTGGTAACTTTATAGCATTTTCTTTTATATCTTTAATAAAATTTTTATCAGAAAGTATTATCGGATCGAGTTGCGTGCCTGTTAATTTATTTAATCCTCTTTCAATACATTTTGGCACAACAAAATTCAAAAGCATCATTCCTGTCATTTTAAATGCCAAATCCAACGCTTCATTTCTATTCCTTGCTGTAGCGACTCGGCCTACTGCATATCCTCCATCTGTCACTGCCATTTTATTTTGAGTAGAAAAGCTTGCTGCTGTACTAACCCAATTGCCTCTAAATGAGATGTCATTAATCTTAAAAAATTTATCTTTTTGTAAAAAGTTTATTTGTTGGTTTTTATTTTGATTTTCTCTCGCCCTCATTGCTTTTATTTTTTTCTCTGATGATGCAAATACGAGTTTAGGTAATATAAACCCCATAAATAATATAGGAATTGAAGTTGATGCAATAAATTTTCCAGCAAGCATTTTTTCATATAGCTTTTTATTATTTTTTACTTTAATTAAGTCTTTTACCACATCAGGTGCAGTATTTTTAAATTTTTCAATGTTGTAGTTAATACCTTGAAATTTATCTTCTTTGAAAAGTTTTAAATTTACATTTGGATTAAAACCTTTTTTCTTAATAAAATAATTACAGATTTTCCCGATTAAAGGAATTCCTCCAAGCCAAACTGCAGATGTTGCGTATTCATCAAGAAATCTTTCTCTGGCAGCTAAATATGCAATTCCTTTAGATTCTTTCTTATTTTGCTCATAGGTTATTGCAATTTTTGCAGGCACTTCTATTCCGCAATCACGGACGATTAAGGGGTAAACACTGCTATTATTTCCTATTGCTGATATTATATTCGATATTGCCATATTAAAATCTCCAATTCAAAAAAAAAATAGTCTTATCAATTACCTTGAAAGACTATGAGTTGAATTGAAAAATTGCACCACCAATTCTATAGTCTTCCAAGGACTATATGGCTATGATGATGTAATTTTGCAGAATTTATGATTGTCATACGATTTATAATAACTCATAAATAAAGATTTAAAACATTATTATTGAATAGAATTTACAAAACTTTTTATTTGATTAATTTTTTCTACATCAATGTTTTTTATACTAATAGTTTTTTCTTTTGAGGTTTCCCCTCTAATTATTTCAAAATACGATTTTGGGACTTTAAATGTTTTTGATAAAAACTCAATTAAACATTTATTTGCCTTCCCATCAATAGGCTGTGCTGTGATTTTTACTTTAATTTCATCACCATTTTTTACAAATTCGTTTCTTGATGAATTGGGTAATATTTTAAAGGTTATTATTATTCCGTTTTCTGTTTCTTTAATCAATTTAGTAATCCTTATGAATGAAAAATATCATTTCCACTTGAAAAAATCAGATAAAATCTGTATTATTATTATATCATGAGTGAAAAACCGCTTTTTGAAGATATAAAAAAAGAATTAATAGCGCAACAACGTGATCCACAAGAGATAGAACAAATAGAAAAAGCATATCTTTTTGCGAAAAAATTACATGAGGGTCAATATAGGATATCAGAGGAACCTTATATTATACACCCTGTTGAAGTTGCGAAAATCCTTGTCGGTTTAAAAGTTGATTCACACACCTTACAAGCAGCTTTTTTACACGATATCTTAGAAGACACAGATACTAAACCGGAAGAAATAGAAGAACTTTTCGGTAAAGATGTACTTACGCTCGTACAAGGAGTAACAAAGCTTGGAAAATTACAGTTTAAATCAAATGAAGAACGCCAAGCAGAAAACTTTAGACGACTATTTATTGCAATGGCTAATGACGTCAGGGTTATTTTCTTAAAACTTGCAGACAGGCTACATAATATGAGAACTCTGAACTTTATGGCTGCAAATAAACAACAAAAAATAGCTCGGGAAACTCTTGATATATTTGCACCTCTAGCAAACCGTTTAGGTATCGGCCGCGTAAAGGCAGAGTTGGAAGATTTATCTTTACGCTACTTAGAACCCGATAAATATTTTGAAATAGCCCAGCTTGTAGCTCAAACTAAAGCCGAAAGAGAAGCTACAGTTAAACTATTGATTGATAAAATATCTCAGGATGTTAAGAAAAGTGGTATAAATGCTCAAATTACAGGAAGAGCTAAACACTATTACAGCATTTATAGCAAAATGAAAAGACTTAATATAGCATTCCATGATTTGTATGATATTACCGCAGTACGAGTAATTGTCGACACAGAAAAAGAATGTTATGAGGTTTTGGGTTTAATTCACTCTCAATTTAAACCAATCCCCGGAAGATTTAAAGATTACATTGCAATGCCAAAGGGCAACATGTACCAATCCTTACATACGTCAGTTATTGGACCTCGTTCAAAGCCTTTGGAAGTTCAAATAAGAACTTGGTCAATGCATGAAGTTGCTGAATATGGTGTTGCTGCACATTGGAGATATAAAGAAAAAGGTTCACAAAAAGCTGATAACGCATCTGATCTGCAATTTTCCTGGATGCGCAAAATGGTTGAATATAACAAAGAAATGACTTCTGCCGAAGATTTTGTTAATTCTGTAAAAATAGATTTATTTTCAGATCAGGTTTTTGCGTTTACTCCAAACGGCGACGTTTTTGATTTGCCTGTAAATGCAACACCTGTTGATTTTGCTTATCGTATTCACTCTGAGGTTGGAAACAAGACTGTCGGAGCATTAGTTAACGGCAGAATTGCACAGCTTGATACCAAATTACATAACGGTGATATTGTAGAAATTCTTACATCAAAAACGCCTGCACCGAGATTGGATTGGTTAAATTTTGTTGTTACAAAACAAGCTGCATCAAAGATTAAACAGTGGTTTAAGAAAAACAACAGAGAAGAACATATTGAAGTTGGGAAAGCAAATCTTGAACATGAGCTCACAAAATCCGTTTTTGATGAATACCTAAAATCCGGAGAATTTGATAAAGTTGCGAAGCAAATGAATTATTTGTCTGCCGAAGATCTATTTGCGGCATTGGGATATGGTGAAACAACTTTAAATAAGGTTGTTAATAAATTAAAGAAACCGGAAACTCCAAAGGTTCAGGAGTTTCATACATCTTCAAGAAAGAAAAATGAAAAAGATATTATTGGTTTGGAAGGTTTGATGTATTCCATTGCAAAATGTTGTTCTCCAATACCGGGTGAGCCTATTGTCGGTGTGGTTACAAGAGCAAAAGGGGTAACTGTTCACCGAATTGATTGTCAAACTCTTGAACACATTGAACCTGAGCGTTTGATGGATATAAAATGGTCAGGTGATAACGCTAATAAAACTTATAGTACAACAATCAGGGTTGAAACTTCTGAAAAGATGGGGCTTTTGAAAGATGTTATTGCTGCAGTGTCCGATAACAATACAAATATTAATTATGCGAATGTTAAGTCTAAAAATGGTAAGCTGGGTATAATTGAGCTTGGCATTGAACTTGATAATATAGATACTTTAAAGAAAGTTATATTAAGTATTCAGGCTATCCCTGATGTTTATAGTGTAAAACGTATCCAAACATCATATTCCGGTCAAAGTTCTCAAAGAAAAAATAATTCAAAATCTAAAAATCAAAAAAATAACAAAAAGAAAAATTAATATACACAAAATTTAATCTATTTGCTAAATATGACAATAGTATTTAGAATTATATTATGATTAAGATTTTGTTTATATCTGATAATAATGAGCAAATTGACAAATATGATGCTATTTTGAACAAAACTTCAAATGAATATTATTGTATTTCTGATGAAGCTATAATATCAGATGTTATAAATTCAGGCGTTCCTGATATTATAATTATTGATCAAGCATATAAAAATTTGAGAAATATTCACAAATTAATAAAGTCATACACTGATAACACAGTTGTAATATTTTTAATAAATTCTTCTCCTGTAGAAAAAGAAATATTGAAATACGCAAATGCCTTCATAACCTATGACATGCCTGAAGATTTAATTAATTCTACTATCAATATTAATTTGCGTATGAAAAATGCTATTGAGATGTTATCGAATTCTAATAAAGATTTGGCAGACAGTTTATACAGACTGAATGCTCTGTATAGCACAAGTTCTCAATTTGCAGGAACTTTAGACAAAGAAAAACTTTTGCGGTGCATGTCTGAAGGTATGGATAGAGCCTTGAGCTTTTCTCTCAATTGTACATTATCTCTGTGTACGGAAACAGAACCCGTTTTAATTTTAGATTCCTTATATGAATTATCTGAGGAACTTATTTCTGCAATTAAATTAAGAACAATATTAAATTACAATTCTATTTTTGATGGAGCAGAACCACCCTTTAAAATTGAGATAGACAAATTAAAAGTTGTAAAACATGTAAAAAATACTGCAAATCGTTTTACATTTAACCTTTTTCAATATGACAATATGTTTGCTCCGATAAAACTTGCAGATAATATATTTGGATTTGTTGAAATATTCAAAGATGGTTCTTTTTCTTCTGATGATTCAACCTGCTTTCAAACGATTGCCCAGCAGGTTGCACTGCCTTTAAAAAATGCGTCATTGTATCAGGAAATAATTGAAGCAAATGTCAAGCTTGAAAAATTAGAACGTTTAAAATCCGAATTTATATCAATAGTTTCACATGAGCTTAGGACTCCGTTGACATCAATAAAAAATTCTCTTGATATTTTATCCAGCGGCAAATGTTTTGATATGACAGAATCCGCAGAAAAGTTTCTTGCTATGGCTAGCAGAAATGTTCAAAGATTATCAGGAATAATAAACGACTTGCTTGATCTATCTAAAATTGAAGCTGGGAAAATGGAATTTAAATTTGCACCAACTAATATCAATACAGTTATTGATTATGTAAAGACAGCACTATCTGTTGTTGCGAAATCAAAGGGAATTGAATTGGTTGTTGATGTGCTTGAAAATATTCCTGATACTATTGCAGATTCTCAAAGGCTCGAACAGGTATTAACAAATTTAGTTTCAAATGCGATAAAATATACTCCTGAAGGCAAGACAATCAAAATATCTTCGAAAGTTGTTAATGGAAATGACATAAAGATTAACGATATTTTTAAAGACTCAATAAGCGGCTTGTCTGGTGATTATATTCAGGTTTCTGTCAAAGATGAGGGTATAGGTATTGATCCAAAAGATCAGTTGAGGGCTTTTGATAAGTTTGCACAAATTGAGAATTCCCTGTCAAGAAAAGTTGGCGGAACAGGCTTAGGGCTTCCTATTGCAAAGCAGTTATTGGAAGCTCACAAGGGTGCTATATGGTGCGACAGTGAATTGAATAAAGGGTCAAAATTTACTTTTGTAATTCCGTTGGTGCGTACTTAATACCTTTTGACAAGTCAATTTTTGGCTGAGGTTTTACAAAATTTACGTTGTACATAATATATGAAAGTGGGTTAAAACTTTGCCCCTGTTCTTGTGCAGCTTTTATTGCTTGAGGTAATTGTGCTATGTTGTATCTCAACTGAGCCATCGGAGTTTCTGTTTCTATAAAAGCATTTATTATTCCGGATTCAAGTTTGTTGCTGCGGTACATTTTATTCATACTATCATTGTAACTAGCCAAGGCTGAAAGTTTTTCAGGAGTTGCATCCGTGTTGAAAAATTCTTCCATAGTTTTTAGAAAATCTATTTGTCTTTTGTATGAACCTGTGTACATTCCGTTAATCGTAGATTCAGCAACGGGTTTGATAAACGGTATTGACATATCCATATATTTTCCGGCTTCAGGGGTATCAAGTATTGTTTTCTCGACATAGTCATTTTTTATCATAGTACTATCTTTAAGTTCATTTATTGTTTTGGAAATATAATTTCTGTATTCTTGGTAGTTTTTTATTCCTTTGCTGTCAGCTGCGTAATGAGCTAATGCATCCAAAAATGTATTTGAATCTTCTTCAAATTGCTTGATTCTTTTTTCAGTATATTGATTAAATTCTTCAATTGTTTTAAATCCGCTCATATTAGCTTCGTATCTTGCGACAATACCCATGTTTTCCCGTCTAGCTAGCATTGATTCCGGGCTGAAGCCTGCAAATCTTGTCAATAGATATTTGCTTGTTTGGGTGTCAGTGTTATTAATTACAGCTTGAGTGAATTTTAAAGCTTCAGGATTTTCTTTTGATGCTTTTAAAAATTTTGACAGTAATACTTGAATAACAGTTTTTCCATCCGATGCTTTATGCCTAACCATATCTATTGGAGTCATTAAAAATTCATAGGTATCTGCCATTTCAAGCGTATCGGCAATCAAAGCTCTATGTTTTGGGTTTAAAGTTTTTATCTGCTCTCTAAATTCTTTAACTGCAGGAATTTTTTCAGTCAATGCATCTATTGTAGCATCAAT
Source organism: uncultured bacterium (assembly GCA_946636615.1). Taxonomy (GTDB): domain Bacteria; phylum Cyanobacteriota; class Vampirovibrionia; order Gastranaerophilales; family Gastranaerophilaceae; genus Stercorousia. Next base: position 6,930 of record CAMPBE010000033.1, read on the forward strand.
CTGTGCAGGAGTTCTGGTATCTTGGGGTCTTGTTTGTGCACCCATTTGCTGCCAACCGCTTGTATTAAATCTATATACAGGTTTTTCTTTTTTTGCTGCGTTAATTGCGGTCTGAGCAGCTTGCTGCACTCTATTTCCAAAAATTTTGTTAAACATATTATTTCCTTTCTTAATGGCTTTATTAACGCAGCTAAATAAAAAATTTTGCTTGTTAATCTTATAATTTTACAAAAATTTAACAAATGGAAGAATAAAAATATTATGATATAATATAGTTGGTCATTCTGAGGCTGTTTAATTATATGAGATCCTTCGCTTTGCTCAGGATGACAAAAGCCAAAGAATCTCATAGATATGGTGTTGTATGAAAAAAATTCTTATTGTTGATGATGAACAGGATATTGTAGAAAGTTTAAAATTTGTTTTGGAAGCAAATAATTACACTTGTTATACGGCAGATAACGGCGAAGATGGATTACGCCTAGCAAAAGAGATTGTGCCTGATTTAATCATTTTGGATGTTATGATGCCAAAGATTAACGGTTATAAAATCAGTCGACTTTTGAAATACGATGCAAAATATAAAAATATCCCAATTTTAATGGTTACTGCCCGTTCTCAAGAAGAAGATAAGCTTATCGGAGAAGAAACAGGTGCGGATGAATACATAACAAAACCTTTTGAACTTGATGAAGTTGTAAAAAAAGTAGAAGAATATCTAAAATAATATGGAAACTTTTGTAACAAATAAAACATTAGAAAAATTGAAATATGATTTGGTAAGAGCAGGACTTGTTGCCTATGAAACAATTGAACAGGCACAAGAAATTGCTGCCGCCCAAAATATAAATATTGGGCAAGCACTTATTAATTCCGGTTTTTTGACAGAAGATGCAATCTTAAAATTTTTAGAAGCCAAATTACATATTCCGTATGTTAACCTGGATGATTATTCTATTGATGAAAAGTGTTTAAAATATATAAACGTTAATGATGCAAAAAAATACAGAATTATTCCTCTATTCAAAATAGAAGACACTCTCACTGTTGCAATGGCAGATCCATTGGATTTGTTTGCAATAGATAAAGTTATAGAAACTGCAGAGTGCTCTATTGAACCTGTCGTATCATCAGAAATTAGTATTATAAAAAAAATCAATGAGTTGTACAAAGATAGCATAATTGTTGGCGAAATAGATACTTATAGTAATCAAGAATATGATTGGAGAGATGAGCTGCACAGTGAAGATTTATCCGATAATCATATTCAAAAGATTATACGTGCAATATTAAAACAAGCTATTTTGGAAAATGTCCATGAAGTGATTTTTCAAAAAGAAGATGACGGACTAGCCGTTAATTTTAAAAGTAACGGGGAAGTTTTGAATAAAGGTAATATTCCTCAAGTTTTATCATCTTCATTTGTGGCAAAATTGAAAAATCTTGCAGAATTGGATGAAACGGTCAGTGAAGTTCCACAGCTTGGAAAACTAACATTTAAAGTTGATGAAATGACGGTAGTCGCAAGCATTTCTACTTTCCCAACGATTATGGGCGAGAGAATATTTTTAAAAATATACAAACCTCCAAAACCTTTAAACAGGATTATAACATCAGAATCTAATTTAAATGTTGTTCGTGCCGCATTAAATAATCCTGGAATTATTGTAGTTTGCGGTTCTCCATTGAGTGGGAAAACTCATGTGATATATTCCTTACTTCTTGAAGCTGCAAGTAAAAATAAAAATATTATGACTTTGGAAAGTATTGCAAAATACAATTTAAAACAGGTTCACCAGTGTGAATTGAATGAAAATGTTGGGTTTAATATGGATAAGGCTTCCCGTTTTATAGAATTTCAATCTCCTGATATTATTTATTTGGAAGGTATAAAAACAAAAGAATCGTTTGATTATTTTTCAAGTCTTGTTTTTGACAACAAAACAATTATTATGGAATTTCTTGCAAATAATATGGAAGATTTGCGCTACAAGCTCTCTTTTTCGGATTTTGAAACATTGAAATCAATAATAAGCTGCATGATATTTATTCATTCAAAAGAGAGTATTGAAGTTTTTAGCAAAGAAACTGCTCAAAAGTATTTAGCATAATTGGTTTAAATATTTATTTAATGATATAAAATACTAAATTAATTAAAAAGTCAGCAATAAGCATGTATATAGTTGACAAAACGGCAGCTTGAGTCGTAGAAATACCGACTTCTTTTGCTCCGCCTCTTGTTTGGTAACCTCTGGTAGCACAGACAAGAGCCATTAGTCCACCAAATATAGAAGCTTTTAAAAGACTTATATAAATATCTCTTGTAGACATCCATAACCATGCCGAATGCATATACCTTGCAGGATGCAAGCCTATCGTTGCCTTAGCTACAACAAGCCCCCCACCTATACCGATAAGTTCGGCAAGCAAAACAACCATTGGAACTGTTATCGCAGCTCCTAAAATTCTGGGCGTAAAATAATAACCTACAGGATCAACTTTAAGAGTTTTTATAGCATCAACTTGGCTTGTAACCTGCATATTTGCAATTTCTGCAGAAATTGCAGTGCCGGCTCTTGCGCCTATTGCCAAAGCCGCAAAACCGGGAGCTATTTCTCTAATCATAACAATTGTAATAGTTCCACCTATATATGCCTCTGCTCCACTCATTAAAAACTGTTTAGAAACCTGAATTGTTATGACTGCAGCAGCAATAAATGCAATAATTAACGCAATTGGTAATGAGTCATAACTTATAGCCGCAGCCTGTGAAATTACAGCAGAAAACCTTACTCTTGTAATATATTTAATACTAGCTATTAAATTTTGTACGCATAATCCTAAAAACTCTAACATAAGCTAATTATAGCAAAAAATTTACTTATTTGCAAAAAGTTCCGATTTTTTAATATTATTTATGTTTGCAGTTTTTATAAAATTTTTCGCTTCATTTATAGGAATTGCAAAGCCAATACCTATGTTTGACATATTATTATCAGGATTAAAAATTGATTGTGAAATACCAATAACCTCGCCTTGGGAATTTACCAATGGACCTCCAGAGCAACCTGGATTTATTGCCGCATCTGTTTGAATTCTTCCTTTTGCACTATCAATTCTCGATATTATGCCTGATGTTAGAGTACCTGAAAAGCCAAATGGATTGCCTATCGCTAATACCTTTTGACCGACTTTTATTTCTTCGGAATTCCCAAATTGAACAGTATTAAATTTTTCTTTAGAATTAATTTTTAAAAGCGCCAAATCTTTATTTTTTCCCATTTTAGCAAGAATTTCTGCTTTATAAGCTTTTCCGTTTGACGTTGTTACTTCAACCTTTTTTGCTCCGTCTATAACATGAGAACCGGTCAGGATAACTCCATCGTCTCTTATAATACAGCCTGTGCCGGCAGAAAATCCTTCATCCAAATCTGCCTCTATTGCAACAATTGCCGGATTAATTTTTTCATAAACTGTTATATTTGTTATTTCATCAGCGCTAAAAGTTTGTGCTGAAACCGGTAAAAATAAAAATATAAAAATTATAATTGTTTTTTTTATCATAAATCTCCATAACGTCACTCTGAGCCAATGAGTTTTGAGATTCTTCGCTGTCGCTCAGAATGACAATAAGGGCGAAGAACCACATAACAAAGCTATTATTCTACACTAAATACCTTATTCCATTCCCTAAAATTATATTTTTTGTTTAGTTGTTGTAATTATTACAATTTTAATGTATAATTTGAGAAAAATTTGTATTTTTATATGAAAGGAAATTTTAATTATGAGCAGAATTGATTTATTTAGACAACACTTAACAGAAAAAAGAGCAGTAAAAGTTATTGCAGGTATTGATAACTTTGATATCGAAAATATTAAAAAAGTTGTAACTTCAGCAGAACAATCAGGTGCATCAGCGGTTGATATTTGTGCAAAACCGGAAATTATATCTGAAATTAGAGAAATGACAGATATGCCAATTTTCGTATCTTCAATTGTACCATCCGAACTTGTAAAAGCAGTAGAACTCGGTGCTGATGCTATTGAACTTGGTAACTTTGATGTTCTTTATAAAAAAGGCATGTCATTCTCTTCAGAAAAAGTATTATCTCTTGTAAAAGAAACTATGGATATGCTTGGTGATATGAGAACATTTTTCTCAGTTACTATCCCTGGTGAATTATCAATTTCTGAACAAATTGAATTGGCAAGAAAATTGGAAACAATGGGTATTGATTTAATACAAACAGAAGGTCATTATGCTAAAGATTCTATGTCTGACGGTGTTAGAGGCTTGATGGAAAGAGCTGAATTAACGCTTTCTAACACAATTGAACTTTCAAGAAACATTGATCTTCCTATTATGACAGCTACAGCAATCAATCCTACAACTGCTCCGTTTGCATTTGCTGCAGGTGCTTCAGCTATCGGATGCGGTTCTTGCATAAACAAAATGGATTCGACATTATCAATGATGGCTACAGCAAGAAGCCTAGTTGAAATTGCATCAAGAAATGCAACTAAAGTTGTTGAATTAGTTTAGTTAAATATATTAAATAAAAAAAAGAGAACTCAGCTATGTAGTTCTCTTTTTTTTTTAGCAATTTTTTCGGATAAAAATACTTTATATATGTAAGGGGAAATATTAAGAAATGGCATTGGAAAAATTATGTAAAATTTTTCGATTTGCTAGAACAGCTGCTAAAAATGTTCGAGGAAGCACTATACCAATAAATAGTGCTGAATTGTCAAAAGCTGAAAATGCTATATCGAAAGCTGCGGATTCATCTTGTGGCTTGAAATTACCTGCAATCGAGACTGATGTTTGTCAATTTAAAACGGATATGAGTTTGACTCCTGATTTTTTGAAAAGTCTTTTACGAACTGAAGGTAAAACTAATACCGAAAAAATAATTAATATGAAAGATAAAATGCTCAGAGCCATGGGGTATAAAAATCCGGAATTACTTGACATTAAGATTAATAATTCTATGGATTATTTTATGGGGTTTGAACCAGAAAGTGGCAAATTAATTCTGAATGAAGCTTTTATAGATTCTCCTTTGATGTGTTCGGATTTATCTGAAGCAATCGCTCTGTTAAGACATGAATTTGACCATCTTGATAAATTTGTGAAAACATACAAATATGCAGGAGCAGATAAATTTCTTTCATCTTTAAAACAGAGAGCTAATACATTAGGGATAAAGAATCAAAAAGTAAATTTAGATTTTTATAAGCAAATGTCAAAAGAGGTTGATATTACTAATTTTGAAGGCAAAACTTGGCTTGAGGCAATATCTGATGTAAAAGCTTCTAATGTAAAAGAAAACACTAATTATTTTGATGAATTCTTAAACGAGTATTTTTACGCAGGTCAAAAATTAGAAGAATCTGCCTACGGGATTCAAAGTAAGGTTCAAGAAACATTTGGCAAAAGCCCGTTAACTTTTTATGATGTACATTATAATGATTTTGATAAGGTGCTAAAAGCTTTAGAGAATGTTCCAGAAAAAACTCGGGGACAAACTTTTCACGATCTATACCAAGCGTCATATATTATGCAACAAACGGGTGATATTTCTTTAGTAAAAGCTTTAACACAAAAGCCGGAAACACTCACAAGCAAAATTCTAGATAAATTTAAATCTATTGAATTGCACCTTCCAACATTACAAGAAAAAAGAGAAGTATTACTAACTGTACAGAATTGGTTAAACTCAGGTAAATATACTATTGAAGATATATTACCAACACTAATTTAAACTTTCAGCTTTTTAATAATTTAATTGACGAAGTGAGTAAAATATGCTAAAATGTGCCCATAATATAGGAGAAGAAAGTATGACTTTATGGCAACTCTTTACAATCGTTGGGATTGTATGTTTGATTTTAGAGATGGTACTTCCGTCAATGTTCTTCTTGAATCTTGCTGCAGCAGGTTTTGTTACTGCCATAATCGCGGTATATCTGCATAATTGGATTTATTTAACATTGATTTTTGTAGGACTAGCTATTATTTCAATCTTGTTCTTAAGACCGATTTTATTGCGTCACAAAACGACAAAAGCTGAAGAAACAGGTATGGAAGGAAAATATATCGGTAAAATAGTAAAGGTAAAAGAACCTGTTTCAAAGTTCGCTGGTGCAATTTCTATTTACGATGAAAGATGGGAAGCAAGATGCGAAAATGATGAAACTATTAACGAAGGTGAAGAAGTTCGTATCATTAAATATGACAGTTTAGTATTAACAGTAGAAAGGATATAAAATGGGTATTGTTTTATTAATTTTATTGGTTGCTCTTTTAATTTATATCTTTAAAGGTATAATCATTGTTCAACAGCAACAAGAAGTTATTATTGAAAGATTGGGAAAATATGAAGGGAAGAAATTAGGCGCAGGTCTAAATTTTATATTTCCGATTTTGGAAGCGCCAAGAGGAATTTTGACAAAAGTTTCTCAAAAAGGGCTTGACGGAAGAAATTATTATTATCTTAAACAAGTCGACAGAATTGATTTAAGGGAACAAATGTATGATTTCCCTCGTCAAAACGTAATTACAAAAGATAACGTTTCTATCACGATAAATGCTTTGATCTATTTCCAAATCGTTGATTCAAAGAGTGCAGTTTATGAAATTGCGAACTTGCCCGAAGCGATTGAAAAATTGACTCAAACTACATTAAGAAACTTGGTTGGTCAGATGGATTTGCAAGAAACTTTAACATCAAGAAGCAAAATCAATAACGAACTTAGAACAACACTTGATGAAGCTACAAATAAATGGGGTGTTAAGGTAAACCGTGTAGAAATTCAGGATATCTTCCCACCTGCTGATATTCAAGCTTCAATGGATAAGTTGATGAAAGCAGACAGAGACAAACAAGCTCGTATCACAGAAGCTGAAGGTCTTAAAGAAGCTGCAATTAAAAATGCAGAAGGTGAAAGAGAAGCAGCAATCAGAACTGCTGAAGGTGCAAAACAAGCAGAAATCTTGAGAGCTGAAGGTGTTGCTCAGGCAAGAATTATTGAGGCTGATGCTGAAAAAGAAGCAATTCAAAGAATTATTAACGCATTAGCAGACAAAGGACAGCCTGATAAATATTTGATTGCTATGAAATATCTTGAAACACTAACTTCTATAACTGCAGGTGAAAATAATAAAGTTGTTTATATGCCTTACGAAGCAACAGGTATACTATCTTCTGTTGATGGCATCAAAGAAATGTTTAAAGGTACTAAATAACAAATGTCATTCTGCCGTATAAAGCAACATCCGGAGATAATTTTTATAATATTTGCTTTGTGCTTTGGAATTATTTTTGTAATGAGAGTAATTCCTTTCAGCATACCGGATGGTGGTGAACATTATTGGCGAGCTTTAGAAGTTTCTCAGGGTGTTTTTTTTAACGGCAACAAAACAACATGGGTTGGCGGTTACTCACCTGTGATGTATCTGGCGTCAGCATTAGGTTTAAAACTTTGTAATTACTATTTTTTTGCCGGCAGAATATTCAATTTGTTAGTATGGATAATCCTTATTGCTAGTGCAATAAGGATTACTCCAATTTTTAAGTGGTTATTTTTAATAGCAGCTTTATATCCTAATTCTTTGTATCAAGGAGCGTCATATTCTGCTGATTCTTTTAGCAATGCTTTTTCATTTTTGTTTTTTGCATATATGTTTAAACTAATATTTAGTGAAAAAGATTTTTCTTATAAAAAAGATATAACATTACTATCATTATGTTCAATAGTCGGAGCATTATGTAAAGGGGCAATATTTCCGATACTGTTATTTCCGTTAACAAAATTAAAAAATAAAAATCACAAATATCTAATATTTTGTTTTTTAATTTTTCTGTCACTTGGGACTTTATTTTTATGGAAAATTACCGGTGCAGGTTCTATCGCCAAAAATGTAAATTTTGACAATAATCTTTCATACATTTACACATATCCACTGCAATTTTTATATATGATTTTAAAAACTATTTTGATATCAGTAAAATCTTGGATATACGGATGTATCGGGTATATGGGTTGGATAAAACTTGATCCGTACATAGTATGGACAACTTTTATAGTTTCGATATCAGCAATGTATCTTATTCCTGAAAATTTTAAAATTACAAAATTTCATAGAATAACAGCATTTTTAGTATTGCTTACATATACAATTTTTACCTGTATATTATTATATTTTATATATACACCGGTATGGTCAGAGATAATTTTAGGCGTTCAGTCGAGATACTTTACACAAGTACTTCCGCTTACGTTTTTGACTTTTGGAGGAATTAGATTTAAAGATTTTCAAATCCCAAAATCACAATATATAGAAAATATTATTATAAAATCAACACTTCTATATATGTTTTTAATTTTAATTTACTGCTCATATGTTGTCACATAAAAAATGTATTTAACGCAATATTTAATAAAATACACAAATATATTTAATATTTTTCATGTTTTTGGTAGTATTTAGGTATATCTGTAGATATTAGAAAAGGAAGATAGAATGATAAAGACAAGATTAAAAGATCATAATTGCGGAGAGCTTAACCTCAGCAATTTGAATGAAGAAGTTACCCTATCAGGTTGGGCCTCAACCATACGTGATTTGGGTGGTATTTTATTTATTGAATTGAGAGACAGATCGGGATTTTTTCAATTGGTAGCAAACCCTCAAATTAATCCTGAAGTTCATAAAGTTTTTGAAAAAATCAGATCTGAATATGTTATCACAGTAAAAGGTAAAATTTCAAAAAGACCTGAGGAAACATACAACGAAAAATATCCTACAGGTCAGGTTGAAATGTATCCTGAATTTGTTGAAATTTTATCAGAAGCAAAAACATTACCTTTTGTTTTGGATGATGAAAATGTTTCTGAAGATGTACGTTTGAAATACAGATATCTTGATATAAGACGTGAAAGTATGCTACATAATTTGACTTTGCGTCATAAAATTTGTCAGGCTGCTAGAAATTACTTGAACAATCAAGACTTTTTGGAAGTTGAAAC
>CAMPBE010000034.1 GCA_946636615.1 uncultured bacterium
TTTTTTTCGGCAGAGTCCTATTAGGGAGGGTATTTTGCAACAAAATTATAATTTTAATGCAAAAAATCCCCCTTTTTAAAGGGAGATTTTTTATTACTTAGCAATATTGAATGTTAAGTTATCGGGGTTGGGGTATCTCTTATCCAAAATAAGAGATGTGTTGGTTTCTTCTGCCAGCATTATAGTCTGGTGAAAAAAGTATATTATAAGTCTTGCGAAGTTTAGCACCTATTGCGCTAAACATATTTGAAGTTTGAACCATATCGGCTTTTCTAGTGCGATTAAGGTCATTTTCAAAATTAATCTTCGCATTTGGATTTTGTAGCGATAAAATCGCTACATCAGGGGTAATATTGTTAAGATTTCCTTCTCCGAAGGATATTTGTTTGTAATTATTATTCAAATTTATAGGATTTATTCTAATCATTTTAGCCTCCTCTCGTGAGGTTGTTTTTATTAAGTGTTTATTTAACACTTCATCTAACATTTTTACTATATACTATATTTGTAATTTTGTCAACCCCATTTGTTAATTTTTATTAACTTGTGTAAAAGTCAATAATAATAAGTAAATTAAAAAAGTGCGTTTTTTACACTTATTCTTCTTGTAGGATTATTTTTTTGCAAAAATTTATTAGAAACATGTTTAATTTTTTATAATTTTATATTATTCAGTTATAAAAAATATATTAGACAGGTGGGTAATTGTATAAATGACACTTATTTTTTTTAATAATTGTATAAATCTTTTTCATACTTCCAGCTATTCTTAATTCCAACAGGATTTTGCTAAATATATTTGGCTTAATCCTTTTTTTTTATCTGTTTAAATATTTATAATATAATAGGAATATGAAACAAGAATATTCTGAAATATTGAATAATTTAAAATATAATTCCCATTTTAGGGAAGTAAAAAAAATTTCTGATAAAGATGAGAAATATATATATATTGATGATAAAAGATTAATTAATTTGTCTTCAAATAATTACTTGGGTTTTGCTGATAATAGACAAATAACTGAAGAATTTTTGTCTTATGCAAAACTTGATTATTCATTTGGAAGTGCTTCTGCAAGGCTGCTCACAGGAACTTTGCCTGTATACGACGAATTGGAAGAACTTATTTGTCATTTGTACAGAAAAGAAAAAGCTTTGATTTTTAACAGTGGCTATCATGCAAATGTTGGAATAAACAGTTCTATTGCGGGCAAGGGTGACGTTATATTTTCTGATAAATTGAACCATGCAAGTATAATTGATGGTATGAAGCTTTCGGACGGTAAGTTTTTTAGATATCCTCATAATGATATGGTTGCGTTGGAAAAGTTATTAATAAGAGAAAGAGATAACTATAACAACGCCGTAATTGTTTCTGAGAGTGTTTTTTCGATGGATGGAGATATAGCCGACATATCAAAACTTGTTGAATTGAAAGAAAAATATAACTGTATATTAATTCTTGATGAGGCGCATGCTTTTGGAGTTTTTGGAAATAGTGGGCTTGGTGTTTGTGAAGAATTAGGAATTATTGATAAAGTTGATTTAATTGTTGGAACTTTTGGAAAAGCAATAGGGTCAATGGGAGCTTTTGCTGTTTCCAACAGTACTTTGATTGAATACTTAACGAATAAGGCACGTTCTTTTATATTTTCTACGGCTTTACCGCCGATAAATATAGCTTTTACAAAATGGATAATTGAAAAAAAACTACCGGAAACCTCAAAAAAAAGAGAGAACATGCTTTCAATTGCTAAAAAAGCAGGAAGCCAAAGTCATATTATTCCTGTAATAATTGGGGGAAATAAAGAAACATCTGATGTTTGCGATATTTTATATAAAAATGGTTATTTTACCCTTCCAATACGTCCTCCGACCGTTCCCGAGGGAACTTCCAGGTTAAGACTTTCACTGACAACAGAAATAACTGAAAAGGAGTTATTTGATGCAATTTCATTGGTTGAACAAACAAAACAATAAAAATTTAATAGTATTTTTTGCAGGGTGGAGTTTTGATTATAAGCCGTTTGAGTTTTTGCAATGTAATGATTATGATGTTTTATTTGTTTATGACTATAATGAAGTATCGAATCTCCCGGATTTTAGTGAATATGAACATAGATTTTTGATAGCTTGGTCAATGGGAGTATATGTTGCTTACGGCATGCGTGATGCATTTATAAAATTTGACAGGAAAATTGCTGTTAACGGCACTCCGTATCCTGTGGATGACGAGTTTGGAATTCCGCAAAAACCTTTTATATTGACATTAAAGCATGCTCGCATTGGTTTGGAGGGTAAATTTTACCAAAATATTTTTAATAAAGAAGAAGAATTTGAAAGGTATATGCACAATTCTGTTGAAAGAGATATAGAAGACAGGGTGAGCGAATTGCAGGTGTTATATAAAAGAATTCAAAATTCATTAAAAGAATATGAAATATTTTTTGATAAAGCATATATAAGCAGCTACGACAAGATTATTCCGACAAAAAATCAAATACATTTTTGGCAGACATATAATACTGAATTCAAGTTGCTTGAGAGTGGACATTTTCCGTATTATAATTTTGTCAATTGGAAAGATTTATTATGAACCCCAAAAGTATAAAAAAGCAATTTGAAAAGAGTCTTGGAACATACAACAAGCATGCTGTATTTCAAAGAGTTATGGCAGAGAAAATTGTTTCGGAAGTTTTTAAAATCAGGAAAGAGTATAATAATATTTTGGAGCTTGGTTGTGGAGCTGGGCTTTTGACTAATGAAATAGTTAACAATATAAATTTTAAACAGTATTATGCAAATGATTTAGTTGAAAAATCTGAGAAACTTATAAAAAATATTATTCCGACATGTCAATTTATATGCGGTGACGCAAGAAAAATAAGACCTACTCAAAAGATGGATTTAATAATTTCTAATGCAATGTTTCAATGGTTAGAAAATCTTGAAAAAGTAAGTGAAATATATCGTACTATGCTAAACCCTAATGGCATACTTGCCTTTTCTAGTTTTACTCCTGATAATTATAAAGAAATAAGAGAATTGACCGGTTTGTCTTTGGGTTATAAAACATTAGGTGAAACCAGAAAAATTTTTGAAAAAAATTATAAAATATTATGTGCAAAGGAAATTGAATCTGTTTTGAATTTTTCAAATCCATTGGAATTGTTGGCGCATATGAAAAATACCGGCGTAAATTCATTAGCAGAATCAAGTTGGACATTTAGAGATGTTAAAAATTTCTGTGACAGATATAAAGAGAAATATTCTGATGTTAGGTTAACTTATGCAGGCATGATAATGATATGCCAAAGATTAAAGTAAGTATTTTATTATTGATTTTTAATAAATTTCTTGTCATATTTTGAGATTTAACATATAATTTGTTTAATAAGATTAGGGAGAATATGGCATGCATTTAGAAAACTTAAAAAAAGTTGATTCTGCGGTTGCGGATGCAATAGAAAAAGAATTAGACAGACAACAAAATACTATAGAGCTTATTGCTAGTGAAAATATTACATCAAAAGCTGTAATGGAAGCTTGCGGAAGTGTTTTGACTAATAAATATGCTGAGGGAAAGCCTCATAAAAGATATTATAATGGTTGCGAATGTGTTGATATTATAGAAGAACTTGCGCAAAAAAGAGCATGTGAACTTTTTCATATGGATCATGCTAATGTTCAGCCGCATAGTGGGGCACAGGCAAATATGGCAGTGTTTATGTATCTTTTAAAACCAGGTGACAGAGTATTGAGTATGGATTTGTCAAATGGAGGTCATTTGTCACATGGTTCACCTGTAAATTTTTCAGGCATGTATTTTGATGTAAAAAGCTACGGTATTAACGAATACGGTGAAATAGATTATGAAAATGTTCGTCAATTAGCTTTGGAACATAAGCCTAAATTAATAATATGCGGAGCAAGCAATTATTCTAAAATAATTGATTTTAAAAAGTTCAGGGAAATTGCAGATGAAGTGGGTGCGTATTTACTTGCTGATATCGCTCATATTGCAGGACTTGTTGCAGCAGGGCTTCATCCTTCGCCTGCCGGCTATGCTCAATTTGTAACAACAACAACTCATAAATCGTTGAGAGGTCCAAGAGGCGGAATTGTAATGTGTGATGAAGAACATGCTCAAGGAATTGATAAGGCTATATTCCCCGGCATGCAAGGCGGCCCTCTTGAACATATAATTGCCGGCAAAGCTGTTGCTTTGTTTGAGGCATCTCAACCGGAATTTAAAACTTATGCCGAACAAATAATAAAGAACGCAAAAGCTTTGGCGCAAGGTTTGATGGATGAAGGCATGGATATCGTTGGCGGTATGACAGAAAATCATCTTATGACTCTTGATTTAAGAAGAACAGGTAAAACCGGTAAGGATATGGCAAATATTTTAGAACAAGTCGGAATTACCGCAAATAAAAATACGGTACCAAATGATCCACAAAGTCCTTTTGTAACAAGTGGTATAAGATTAGGTGTGCCTGCTGTTACTACAAGAGGCTTTAAAGAAGAAGATATGATTGAAGTTGCAAAAATTATTGCATCTGCAATATTTTCGTCAGATAATGAGTTGGGATTGAAAAATTTGAGAGAAAGATCTCTTAAATTATGTAAGAAGTATCCAATATATCAATAATAAGAGTAAATTATGTTAAAATTGACACATGCACATATAATAGGAATGGTAATTGCGTATTTAATAGGAGTATGTCTTGTTCCTCTTGTAATAAGCTTTTCTAAAAAGGAAGGGCTTGTGGATGTACCTAATGAAAGAAAAATTCATACAAAACCTATTTCAAGAATAGGCGGTGTTGCCATATGGGCAAGTGCAATGCTGACTTTTTTATGCCTGGTTTTGATGAGTTACTATCCTTCGGAAAATCTTTTATCCGGAATTCTTTTGGGTGGATCTTTAATGTTTTTCCTTGGGCTTGTTGATGATGTTTATAATTTGAATGCAAAATTTAAATTATTTTTACAAATTTCAATAGCGACTTTGGTTTATTTATTAGGGGTACAAATAAATAATGTACCATTTATAGGTGACATTGGAATATTTTCATATCCCATAACTTTGTTATGGATTGTTGGTATTTCTAATGCGCTAAATTTTATAGATGGTGTGGACGGTTTAGCAGGATCTGTTGTTACAGTTAATGCGGTTACGCTTGCGATAATTGCAGTTGCAATGACGCCGCCAAATCATGTAAGTGCATTGATAGGTTTTATTTTAGCCGGCTCTATGCTTGCGTTTTTAACTTATAATTTTAATCCTGCAAAAATCTTTATGGGTGATAGTGGTGCTTTGTTTTCCGGCTTTTTGCTAGCTACAATATCTATAACAGGAGTTATGAAAGCTGCTACGTTGGCGATTTTATTACCATTTTTAGTATTGGCAGTTCCTATTATGGATATAACTTTTTCTTCTTTAAGAAGAATTGCAAAGGGACAATCTCCATTTGTTGCAGATTCAGAACATATTCATCATAAATTATTGCATGCAGGTTTTTCGCAGAAAAAGACTGTGATGATTATGACATCTGTGGCAATTATTGCCGGTGCACTTGCGTCTTTATTTATGGGGTCTTCTACTATTAAACATTATTTTATGTACATAATTGCGATTGTTGTGATTATGTTAATATTAAATTATTTAAAAGTGTTGACAAAAAAATAAAACTGTGTTAAAATGCGTCATGGATTTAATTACTCAGTTTTGAGCAAATATCGTTTTCGCGTAAAGTTCAAAATATTTAAGTGTAAATCTGCCATATAGTTTGTTAAGTTGGTCAGAGCCAATGAGAGGCTACGTATATTTAAAAATGTAGAGGTATAAGCTATGACAGTAAGAGCAGTAGGACAAAATGAAAATAATAATTCTCGCTTAGGTGTAATTGTAAAATCTACGGCGGCAGGTACTGCAGCCGGCTATGCAATGAAGTGGCTTTGGCCTATTCAAAAACAGGAAGATACTATAAACAAAAGAGCAATGATAAATTATTGCCGAAAAGTTACTAATAAGGCAAAAGTTCAAGAGTATAAAAATTTAGGTGTAAAAACTAAGGCTCAAGATGTATTTGTTAAAATGATTGAGTCGGGTGATAAGGATGCTTTTAAAAAAGAAGTATTAGCTAAAAAAGTAGCAATATTAGGCGGCGAAGCATCTGTAGACGGAAAAGAATTTAGAGGCATAATCAGAAGTGTAAATGAATCTTCTAAAGAGATGATGAAGAGATTTGCAGTTTCTTATCGCATAATGTTAAAGAAAATCAGACAACCTATTCCATTTTTAGTAGCAGGTGCAGGTATAGGTTTCTTTACAGGTTTTACGCACAATGTCATGAAATGTGACTATGATGCGTAGATAATTTATATTTTTTCACCAAAAAAATATGTGGCTGAATAAATTTTATTCAGTCGTTTTTTTTTCGCCCGAGCAGAGCCACGAGCGATAGCGAGAGTCGAACAGCGGTGAACACAAACGAGAGTTTGGGTTGCAGGCTGTGAGCGGTGGCATTTACTGCGAGGTCGGAGATAATTGCAGAGGTATGAGCGATAGCGAAAGACGAGCAACAATCAACGGAAACGTTCAGTTTTCGTTATTGTTGTGAGCGTTACCGTTTAATGCAAACAGGGCATTCGATTTGCAGAGCCACGAGCGATAGCGAGAGTCGAACAGCGGTGAACACAAACGAGAGTTTGGGTTGCAGGCTGTGAGCGGTGGCATTTACTGCGAGGTCGGAGATAATTGCAGAGGTATGAGCGATAGCGAAAGACGAGCAACAATCATTTAGCTTCTTTTACGATAACAATAGTATCTTCAATTTCTGTTTTTAAATAATCTAATTGTTGGTTTATTGTGTTTTGATTATATAAATATCCTGCCCCTGTGTATGCAAGGTATGGTTTGTATTTTTCAGCTTCAGCTCTGAGTGTTGCAACAGATTGAGAGTGTGTGCTTAAGGTTTGTAATTTTTTAAATGATGCATAGTTGCATTCAGGTTTGCCCTCGTATTTTTCTTCCAAGTATTTCATAGTTTGGTTGAAAAAATAAACCTTTGCGTTAAATTTCTGCACATCATAGCCATTTTCTATGCATAGTAAGATGTTTTCAAGCTGAGGCAGCAATTCATTTATATCATTAATATACTGCGATGTTTTATCTGTCTTTAGCATTATATTTACAAAAGCCGGATTGTCTCTTGGAACAGGTTTAATTTCATCTGATGAATTAAATTTTTTTGTGGCTTCTGTTAGTGGTTTTGAAACTTTTGGTTCTGAAGATCGAAATCCGCTTGTAACATCCGGTAAATCGCCAACATAACCTTTGCCTTGATTATCATATTCTTTGGGTTCAGGCAATTCAACAGGAGGTTTATCAAGTTCTATGCCTTTAATTCTCTTTTTGCCAAAACTAAACGCATTACAACTTGATATTGATAATATTAAAACTAAATTTAATAACAAAAATTTCTTCATAATATCATTATAATTATTTTTAAAGAAAAATCATCATTTGTTTATCGGAATTTGTTTTATTTGCTATTTATATTATTTTCAGGAATTTTATTATAAAATACACATATGGTTAAAAATGCCTATATTCATATTCCATTTTGCAAATCTAAATGTAAGTATTGTTCTTTTGTTTCTTTTCCGAAATTAGAGATGAAAGAGCAGTATTTAGTTTCCCTTTTAGATGAAATTCGATTTTATTATAAAGGAGAAACGTTGAATACGCTATATATAGGTGGTGGAACACCATCTCTGCTAAGTGAAAGTGAGATAAATAGCATTATTGAACAATTTAATACAGGTGCTAATACGGAAATTACCATAGAGTTGAACCCTGAGACTGTGAGCGAAAAATATTTGGATAACATAAGAAAAATTGGAATAAATCGCCTGAGTTTTGGGTGTCAGACTTTCGATGACAGGATATTAAAGATTATTGGAAGAAGGCATGATTCTCAAAATGTTGAAAATTGTGTAAACTATGCGCATAATGTCGGATTTCAAAATATTAGTTTAGATTTTATTTATGGTTTGCCGGAACAGACTATAGATATGTTTGAAAATGATTTAAAAAAAGCAATTGAATTGGATATTTCTCATATTTCTTTATACGGATTAAAAATTGATGAGGGGTGTTATTTTTCAAAGCATATGCCTGATAGTTTGCCTGATGAAGATATGCAGGCTGACATGTATTTGAAGGCTGTTGAAATATTATCGAAAAATGGTTTTGAGCATTATGAAGTCAGTAATTTTTCAAAAAAAGGATTTTATTCTCGTCATAATTTGAATTATTGGAAAAATAACTCATATTATGGGTTTGGAGCAGGTGCGCATGGATATGTTGATGGAAGCAGGTATAGTAATTATACGACACTTGAAGAATATATTAAAAAACCGACTGCTCATGAATGTTCTCATAGGCTTTCCGAGCAAGAAAAGTTGGAAGAAGAGATATTTTTAGGGTTTAGAAAGTCTGACGGTATAGATGTTGGGGCAATAAATTCAAAATTTAAAATAGATTTTGATGAAAAATATAAGTACATACTTGCAAAATATTTAGCTTCAAATCATATAGAGAAGACTCAAAACGGTTACAAGCTTACACTAAATGGTGTTTTGGTAAGCAATACAATACTTTCGGAATTTATCGATTAGACTTCTTTATAAGTTTTGAAATGAGTTTTGCAAACTTCTTGTAATCTATCTTTTCCAAATTTATTAATAAATTCTTTTGCGTTATCTTTTACAAGGCTTGAACAACCTTTTTGAAATTTAATTCCATAGGTGTTTTCCATCTCTTGCATTTTTGTGACATAAGTTGCACGAGCAAGGACTGAAGCTGTTGCGACAGCAATATCGCTTTCGGCTTTGCACATTTGATCAAGCCTTATTGCTCTGCCATTTTTCATTAACGCTGATTTTATAAGACTTTCATCTCCAAATTTATCAGACAATGCGTATTCACAGGAGTTATGTTCCAGAATATTTTCAATAACTCTGGCATGTCCCCATGCGAGGAGTTTATTTAAATTTTTCATATTGTTATATAATTCGTTATATTTTGGGTTTGATATAGCAATAATTGAGTGAGGAATATTTTTTTTGATTTCAACAGCCATTGCCAACATTTTTTTATCTGACAATTTTTTACTGTCTTTTATTCCTAAATCCAAGAAATATTTTGCATTTTTTTCATCAACCAAAGCTCCGGCAATAACTAGTGGACCAAAAAAATCACCTTTGCCTGATTCGTCAGTACCTATGTGAGTTATGTAAGAATTTTCCATATCAGCGAACGCTTTCCGGCACAGCCATTGGTACAGGTATTGGTGCTTCTGCAGGTTTTGGAGCCGGGGCAGGCTTTGGTGTTGTTTGAGCTTGTCCGTTTGGTTGTGATTGAATAGCAGGCCTCTGGTTGTCTGCTTTGTTCAATATATTATTAACCTGTTTTGAAATTTCTTCAGGTGTCATTATCATGTTTTCTTGATTATTTTCCGCAGATGATTCTTTATTTTCTGAATTTTCTTCTTCGTCTTCTCCAATAGTTTTTGAATCGCCATATGAAGCTAATTTTATTTCAGGATAATTAAACTCAGCATTCCCATAAGGTTCGGTTGCAACTTTCATTACATCTTTCCAAATTAGAGCAGGGACAGTACCACCTTGAATTGATTTATTCATAACAGTGTTATCATCATTGCCGACCCAAACTCCTGTTACAATATTTGGGGTGTAACCCATAAAATATGCATCTTTGTTATCGTCTGTTGTACCTGTTTTGCCTGCTGCCGGTTTGCCGATTGATGCAGCGCGGCCTGTTCCGTTTGTTATTACTGATTTCATCATTGCAGTCATTTCGGCAGCCGTATTCATACTCAACTGATGAGTGATTTTTGTTTTGGGTGCAGAATATATTACTTTGCCGCGTGAGGTTTCAACACGTTCTATAGCGTATGGTTGAACAACAAAGCCGCCGTTTGCAAAAGCGCCGTATGCTCTTGTGAATTCATAAAGCTTAACACCGTTAGAACCAAGTGCAATAGTGTAATCGTATTCAAGAGGTGTTTCAATTCCTAATACTCTTGCGATCTGTATGACAGATCTGATACCTACTTCTTTAATAATTCTTGCGGCACAAACATTTGAAGAAACAGTTAATGCCATATATACAGGTATTTTTCCTCTATATTTATTTCCGTAATTGCGAGGTGACCATTGACCAATAGTAATAGGTCTATCTTCAATCATTGTATTTGGGGTAATCCCTTTTTCCATTGCTGCAGCATATACAATAGGCTTAAAGGCAGATCCGGGGGGTCTTATTGCTTGAGTTACTCTATCATATTGACTTTTAGAGTAATTTTTACCTCCGGAGTATACCAGAATTTTTCCGTCTACGGGACTGAATGAAAATACTGCAGCCTGATTATTATCTCCATTTAATCCCCATCCCCTGAGATTTCTGGAAATTGCTTCGTCAGCAGCTTTTTGGGCTTTGTAATCAAGCGTAGTTACAATTTTGTAGCCGCCGTTTGATATTTCTGTTTCATCAAAACCTAATTTTTCAAGTTCTTTCATAACATAATCGCAGAAATATGGTGCTCTGTTAGTAGTGTAATATTGAGGAACTTTGCCAAGTTTAACTTTTTCCTTTTTAGCTTTTTCGTATTCGTCTTTTGTAATGTATCGCATTTTATACATTCTCATAAGAACCTGATCTCTACGTTTTACAGCTAAATCCATATTATTAAACGGGTTATAAACGGACGGTGCTTGAGGTAAACCAGCAATAAGTGCCAATTCTGCAAGAGT
Source organism: uncultured bacterium (assembly GCA_946636615.1). Classification (GTDB taxonomy): domain Bacteria; phylum Cyanobacteriota; class Vampirovibrionia; order Gastranaerophilales; family Gastranaerophilaceae; genus Stercorousia. The sequence goes on from CAMPBE010000034.1 coordinate 10,849, forward strand.
GCAATCTTTTAGGTGCTTATCAAAATATATTTGTGAAGCACCTTCTACACCATATGCACCTGCACCAAGATATACGCTATTCATGTACATTTCCAGAATTTGGTCTTTTGAAATCGTTTTTTCAATTCTTGCTGCTATAAACAGTTCTTTCAATTTCCTGTCAAAAGTTCTTTCATTGTTTAAAAATAAAACTCTTGCAAGCTGTTGTGTGATAGTACTTGCACCCTGAACAACTCTGCCTGCAATAACATTCTGAACAGTTGATCTTGCTAATCCTGAAATATCATAGCCGTGGTGTCTGTAAAAGTTTTTATCTTCGGTTGCAATTAGCGCTTTTTTTAGATTTTCAGGTATATCTTTCAATTCAATTTTTTCAAAAGTATATGCTGTAAAAGTCTTTATAATTTCGTTGTCTGAGGAATATATTTTTGTAACTATATTCGGTTTCCACTGTTCTAAATTTTCAATTGGAGGTAATGATGACAAATAAAGTTCAAAAGATGCAACTCCGGCAAGAAGACAAGCGCCACCCAATAAAAATATAAATTTTAAAGTAGAAAAAAATCCACCTTGTTTGTTTTTTGAATTCCTTGAAATATTTGCTCTTGCATTTTCTTTTGCTGAATTATTTCTGTTTACATAATATCTTGCCATAATTTATTCCTCGTCAACTTTTTAATTTTATTATAAAATATATATAATGGCAAATTTGTTAGATTTTATATTTGTTATAATAAATGAAATACGCTCATATTTTGTACCGGAAAAAGTTACATATGAAATAACCGGTGAATGCAAAAAGTGTGGCAAGTGCTGCAATTATATGTATAGTTATGATACATATACCGAAAAGGAATTTAAGATAATGCAGTTTTTGTTTCCTGCATATAAGAGATTTTATATAAAAGGAAAAGATGAAGAAGGAAATCTTATATTTGCGTGTAAACTTGTTACAAAAGACGGATTATGTTCGGATTATAAGCACAGGCTTAGGATGTGCAAAAATTATCCTGCTAAAAAAATAAGTTTTTTAGGAAAGCTTCATGAGGGGTGTGGTTATAAAGTCAATGTGAAAACTTTTGAAGATTATTTAAAAAAATAATTACTCATCCATCATTTCTTCAACCCATCGTATAAGACTTGAAATTTCATATGGTTTTGGGATATATAAATCTGCACCAGAATTTAAGATTAATTCTTTGTCATGTAAAACTGATGTGACAACAAGCTTTGTTCTGTCAAATAGTGCATTATGTCTGATTTCTTTACATATCTCCAGCCCTTTTAAGGTTTCTGCGCTGCCTGCATCTAATATTATTAAAGCAGGGATAATATCGCCAATTTCTTCAAAATTGTGGATTGTTTTGACATTGTAGCCCTGAAGATCAAATATTGTTTTTAAAAGCAATGTCATTGCTTCATCTTCTTCAATGATAAATATTTTGTTGTTTATTTCGTTATTAATTGCATTTTCTGCGGAAATTTTAGGACGTTCAATAAGGTAGTTTGATTTGTTTGGTAAATCTGCCATTGAGTGAATTTGCGAAAGAGAATGCAATAATTGGTTTGGATCTTTGTATTGTACAAATTCATTTGTCACAATTCCTATTGTTGTGTGGACAAAATTTGAACGTCGTCCTGCAAATTCATCCCCCCTCATAAGCATAAAACCACGTTTGTTATCTTGTGGAGAATAAAATTTTGTGGCAACAGAATCAAAAGCAAAAGTTAGAAAATTAGCAATTTTTTCAGCTTTTATATTGTCTGTTATTATTAAAAATTCGTTATCCGATAATTTTCCGATATAATCATTCTCGGATAAAGAAGATTGCATGATTGCGCAATATGTTTGCAATAGTTTATCGGATGCAAGTTCTGTATAATTTTCTTTATAGTTTGCAAAATTTTCTATACTTACAATCATTGCCGCCCAAGGTTTGTTATCTGAAACTAGTCTTTTTAATGCTCTCATTGAGTAATTTCTTGCAGGCAGACAAATTCTTGTGTCAATATTAGATTCAACTTCACGTCTGAGATGTGCTTTTATTCGCATAACAAATTCTTCTGAATTAACCGGTTCTGAGATAAAATCATCAGCTCCGTTTTCTAAGACTGCTAATCTGTCTGATAACTCGGCAGATTTTGAAATCGCAATTATAACAGGCCGCATGTTATATGTTAGAGCTCTCAGCTTTTTGCAATAGTCTGACAAATCATTATCTATACTGTCGGAAATTATTATTAAATCAGGTTCTTTATCTTGAATGATTTTCATTGCCGAAATAAAATCTTTTGACACCAAACAGGTATTTGTTTGAGTGGATAAAAGTTTTTTGTATTTCGTGGAAAGTTCTTGTCTTTTATCTATTATCAGAGTTACTGACTGCATTTTTAGCTTGCCTTTCAATATTTGCACATGGTAGAGATACTTCAAAAGTTGTTTCGTGGTTTTGTGAATTAACTTTTATAGTTCCGCCCATTTTTTCAACTAAATTTTTTGTTATATACAATCCCAATCCGCTTCCTTGAACTTTACGGGTTAGGGGATTATCAATTCTTGAAAATTTAGTAAATATTTTTTCGTAATCAGATTTGTCAATTTCTTCGCCGGAATTTATTACTTTTATTGACACAAAATCTTCGGTAAAATTAGAAATGACTTTTATTGTAGAATTTAAATCTCCATATTTTGCGGCATTTTCAATTAAATTAGTCATAATTTGCTGAAATTTATCTTTGTCCACAAGAATATGAGGAGTTTTTTCATCAATAGTTATTTGAAAATTCTTATCTTGATATTGGTTCTTAACTATTGAGCAGGTCATATCAATTATAGGTTTTATTAGAGTTTCTTTGTAAATTAAGTCCTCTTTTGTATTTTGTAATTTTGTGACGGAAAGCATGTTTTCAACAAGGTTTATTAATCTGTTTGATTGTTCAATGATAATTTTTAAAAATTTCTTTTTACTTTCATCATCGAGTTTGTCCCATGATGAAAGCATAGTTTGCGAAAAGCCTCTGATTGAGGTTAGCGGAGTTCTGAGCTCGTGGCTGACTGTTGATATAAAATCTTCATAATTATCCATATGTTAATTATAGCAAATTTTTGTGAATAATATAAAATCTTAATCTTTTCTACATTATTTGTACGAGATTTTGAAAAAATATAAAAGTTTGGAATTTATGGAGTCGTTATGAAAATTGTTAAGATATGAAAAACGAAAGTTTTTCATACCTCCTCCCCAAGTCTGGTAGCCGTTCTTACAAAAGAATGGCTTTTTTTTGCGGATTTTGGCAAGTGCGCCGTGTTACTCTGAACTTGTTTCAGAGGAACCCAGCGCGTCTCAACGAAAAACTTTATGAAGTGGAATAAATTAGAATAATTTATGGAACGGAATGAAAAGTTTTGAGTTGCCAATAATCCAAGAAGCCGCCCGAGCAGAGCCACGAACGGAGTGAGAGACGAGCAGCAGAGAACGCAAACGAGAGTTTGTGTTGCAGGCTGCGAGCGGTGGCGTTTACTGCGAGGGCGGAGACAAGAGCAGAGCCACGAACGGAGTGAGAGACGAGCAGCAGAGAACGCAAACGAGAGTTTGTGTTGCAGGCTGCGAGCGGTGGCGTTTACTGCGAGGGCGGAGACAAGAGCAGAGCCACGAACGGAGTGAGAGACGAGCAGCAGAGAACGCAAACGAGAGTTTGTGTTGCAGGCTGCGAGCTGTGGCGTTTATTGCGAGAGCGGTGCTACGCACGTAGATATTTTAGGTCTAACCAAAGAAATGTAGGTTGGGCTTTCAGCCCAACAAGAAAATTTTTAAAAATTACATTTTAATGTCGATGTAGAAACCCCAGCCTACAGCTCTAAACTTTGTGGGTAATTTCATCTTAATTTATTTATTGTACTTGCATTTCTTTTTCAAAACCGAACAATGAACTTACTGATTCATCGTCATGTATTCTTGAAATAGCTTGTGCCAAAAGTGGAGCAACAGAAATTTGTTTAATATTTGAAGGCATTTTATCCATATCAAGAGGAATTGTGTTTGTAACTATGCATTCCGTAATAGGAGCCGAACCTAATCTTTCTAATGCAGGTCCTGAAAATACCGGATGAGTTGCGCCAACATATATTTCTTTGGCGCCTTTGGATTTTAAAAGTTTTGCCGCTTCGCATATTGTTCCTGCAGTATCAATAATATCGTCAAACATCAAGCAAACTTTGCCTTCAACATCGCCTATTACATTTGTTGCAATAGCTTCGTTGTGTTTGTCACGTCTTTTATCAATAATTGCAATCGGGCAATCAAGTTTTTTTGCAAAATATCTCGTTCTGTTTGCACCACCCATATCCGGAGAAACTGCAACCATCTCTTCAGGATTTATATTTAAATCTTTTATATAATTTGTCAAAATTGGTGCCGCAAATATGTGATCAACAAGAATGTTGAAGAAACCCTGTATTTGACCGGTGTGCAAGTCCATAGCTAAAACTCTGTTTGCTCCTGCCGTAGTTAACAAGTCTGCAACAAGTTTTGCTGTAATTGCTTCTCTGC
>CAMPBE010000035.1 GCA_946636615.1 uncultured bacterium
GCATCACAAAATATTAACCAAAATTTAGGTTCTGCAACATACCAAAATCTTATAGAATCCGACTATTTTCAAGAATTGTTAAAAACCAATTATACAGATAATCTTTATACAATACACAGACAGAATAATAACAAACAAAAAAATGTTGATGCAAACCAGAATAATACAAAAATGTCCAAAAATGAGCGTATTGAATTACTTAAAGACTATTTGAAGTATGCAGAAGGCGGATATGCAAATGTAAAACATGACAGAGGCGGAGCTACAAAACATGGCGTTACACATGGCACTTACGATTACTATCGAGAAAATATAAAACATCTTCCTAAAAGATCGGTAAAAGAAATGACAGATGATGAATATTCTGAAATTATAGATTGGTTTTGGCAAAAAAGCGGCGCCGATAAGGTGGAAAATCCGGTATTAGCTTTTTACGTTTTTGCAACAGATTGGGGAAGCGGATTTGGTAAAGGACAAAAATTTTTGAAACAATGTGGCGGCAGTCCAGAAAAATTTGAAGAACTCAGAAGAGATTTTTATAACAGAATTGCAGTCGGTACTCAAGCAAGATTTAAAAAAGGCTGGCAAAATAGAGTTACAAAAGACCATAATTTTGCATATTCTAAGCTTGTAAAAAATAATACAGATTTTATTGCTTAAATAAACTCAATATTTCATTGATGTTAAAGATTTTTCATGTATCCTCATGATAAGAGTTAAAGATTTGCGGAAGGGATAAAAATGGATAAGGGATACATTGAAAACGGCTTTATAGTTGATGTTAGCAATGCTAACAGAACATCCGAAATTATTTATGAATTATCAAGAATTCTGGATTTGCCTGATGCACAATGTAAAAAAGTTTGCCTAAAACTTGGTTCTGTTGATTTATCAGCCACTGAACTCACAAGCATAAAAGCCCTTGTTGAGTCTATGAATTCTGAAATTGAATTTATCAACACAAGCTCTAATAAAACTGCCCAATCTGCTGAAGAATTAAACATTAAAGTTGCAGTACTCGAAAACAACGTACCAACACCTGAATTTGATGCTGACCAAGAAAAAGTTAACCAAGAATTAGAAAAAGCTTTAGATAAAATATTTGGTAACGAAAACAGCGAAATAAAGACTTTCGGTCAAAAAAAAGATATAAAAGAACTTAAAGAGGCTAGTTTGGCAGCCGAAGATACCATAAACGACAGCGAAGAAATTAAAGATGAAACTGTTAATCCTGAAAGCCAAATGGAAACGGTGGTAGTTGAAGAAGTTAAAACAGATAAAAATGATGTAATCGAAGAAGCTGTACAGAGCACGCTTTTTGAAGAAACATCCGAGAAAAGCATTTATGAAAAATTCAATTCAGAACTTGAAAATGCTAACAAAATTGACGGCGAAGATATCAAAGATATAGATTATAATCTTGATGATTTGAGAAAATCTTTAAGAGAAACTGAAAAATTGCCTACACTTTATATCCAAAGAACATTACGTTCAGGACAAAGTATTAAATCGGAAGGTAACATTGTAATAATTGGAGATGTCAACCCCGGTTCAGAAGTGATTGCGAAGGGCGATATTACAGTATGGGGTATATTAGGCGGAATTGCCCATGCCGGTTCTGATGGAAATTCTTATGCAAGAATCAGAGCTCTAAAGATGAATGCTATTCAACTAAGAATCGGTGACACTTTTGCAAGACGTCCTGACAGCATAAATATTCCGTACATTCAAAAAACTGATACATTTGTTCCGGAAGAAGCAAGTGTCAGAAAAAAACAAATTATAATACATAAAATGCATGAATCATAAAAAGGAGAAATAATGAGCGGTAGAGTTATCGTAATAACATCCGGCAAAGGCGGAGTCGGTAAAACTACAACTAATGCCAATATTGGAACAGCTCTTGCTAAAATGGGCAAAAAAGTTGTAATGATTGATACCGATTTAGGATTAAGAAATTTAGATTTGCTACTAGGATTGGAAAACCGAATTGTATATACAATTGTAGACGTAGTTGAAGAAAGATGTAAATTAAAACAGGCTTTGGTAAAGGATAAAAAGAATCCTAATCTTTGTCTTTTGGCTGCAGCACAAACTAGAGATAAAACTGCAGTTACCGAAGAACAGCTAAAAGAAATTTGCGAAAAACTACAAAAAGATTTCGATTTTATTTTGGTTGATTGCCCTGCAGGTATCGAACAAGGATTCCAAAACGCAGTTGCCGGAGCTTCTGAAGCTATAGTTGTTACAACTCCGGAAATGTCTGCCGTTCGTGATGCAGATAGAATCATCGGACTTTTAGAAGCAAAAGAAGAAATAAAATCATACAAACTTCTTTTAAACAGATACAGACCTAATATGGTCAATGCCAACGATATGATGAGCGTAGATGATGTTGTTGAAATTTTATCTGCAGAACTTATCGGTATAATTCCTGAAGATACAGGAATTATTACCTCAACAAACAAGGGCGAACCTATTGTTAATGATGAAAAATCACTTGCCGGTCAAGCATACAATAATGTTGCAAGAAGAATTATTGGAGAAGATGTTCCTTTCTTAAATCTTGAAGAACCTAAAGGAATGGTTGCCAAAATGAAAAAATTCTTCTCAAATTTGATTGGAAAGGAGAAATAAGATGATATTACAAAATTTATATAACAAAGTCATTGGTTTTTTCCGCCAAACAGATGCAGAACAACAAGAATCAACAAAAGATACTGCTTGTAATCGTTTAAGAGTTGTTTTAATGCAAGATAGAACAAATCTAACACCCGAGCTTATGGAACGTATGAGACGTGAAATGGTTGAGCTTTTATCAAAATATGTTGAAATGGATAAAGATGCTTTGGAATTAAATCTTGAACAAGACGGAGAACAAGTTGCATTAATGCTCTCTATTCCTGTTATCAGAGCTAAAGATGAAGAAGAAATTAAAGCAGCTTTAGCCAAAGAAGACGAAGAAAAAGCGAAATCTGAAGAAGCTTCTGAAGCTGAAGAAGACATCAATGATGATGATAATGAAAAAGATGAGGAAGATTCCGAAAAATATGAAGATGATGAAGAATCAGAAGATGGCGATGATATAGAAGAAGACGATGAGTCTGAAGACGCAGAGGAAGATTTCAAAGAGTCAAAAAAAGATACAGAAGATAAATAATAAAAAGAGGCTTATAAAAGCCTCTTTTTTATTTAACAACACTACCATTTTCTATTTTATATATTTTCACTCCATCCAAAAATTCATCCTCAAACAATATAGTATCAACAGATGTAATGATTGTTTGAGTATTTTTATTTATGGATTTCAATAAATAATTTTGACGAATATCATCCAACTCAGCCAGAACATCATCAAGCAATAAAACCGGTTCATCACCTGTTTTAGACGTAATAATGTCTAATTCGGATAATTTTAATGCTAAAACAACTGTTCTTTGCTGTCCTTGAGATGCAAATTTTGTAGCTTCATTATCGTTTATATAAAATATAACATCATCTCTATGAGGTCCGACACAAGATTGTCCTCTGCGCATTTCTTCAGTTCTGCGTTCTTCTATAGATTGTTTAAAAGCTGATAATATATCTTCCAACTCTATTTGATTGTTTAAAAAAGAACAATCATATGTTATTTTTAAATTTTCATTTTCACTGATTACATGATGTTTTTCAGAGGCAATTTTTTCAATTTCTTTTAAAAATTTTATCCTCAGATAAATAATATTGCTGCCCGTAATTGCTAACTGCTCATTGTATACATCTAACAGGTCATCGTTTAAATTGCCTGTTTTTAAATATTCTTTTAATAAATTATTCTTTTGTATTCTTATTTTTTCGTATTTAGAAAGTCTTTCATCATATGCAGGATAAATTTGAGAAATAGCTCCGTCAAGCCATTCCCTGCGATCAGCCGGGTTTCCTCTCAACAGCATCAAATCTTGACTTGAAAATAAAACCGTTTTTAAAACAGATTTAAAATTTTTTGGAGTAGTTTTAAGTTTATTGACTGAAATCTCACGTTTCTTATCTTTTGTGTACGAAAAATTCAATTCTATATCAGTGCTTGCCTTTATAAGATTACAGTTAATTTCAGTTTTTTCAGCATTAAAATTAATGAGTTCAATATTGTTTGAGGTTCTTTGACTTTTTAATGTCGACAAAAAATAGATACTCTCAAGAATATTAGTTTTACCTTGTGCATTCTTACCGATTATAAGTACTTTATCAGATTCAAGATTTAAACATAAATCCTTGCAATTTCTGTATTCAGTAAGCTTTATATCCCTCAACCTCATAAAAAAATTATACCTCAAATAAATGATTTATTCATAATATATGGACTATTATAAAAAGTTTTTATATAATATAATAGCAATTAATATAAGGAAAAATTATGTTACCTATTATTTCAGAAGAAAATGCAGCAGCAGCTTTTAGCGAAATATTTCAGGATATGCCATCTTGGCGTAAGAAAATGATTTATTATATAAAAGATGAAAATCCTGAAATTAATACAGCTATTATTGAAGCCGCAAACCAGACAGATTTAGATCCAAAAGCTGTAGCATTAGGTGCATACATGACTTATACTCTGATTGAACTTGCCATGAAAGATAGCGATTCACTAATGAATTTTCAGGAAGGATAAATTATGATTATAGAAGAACTTTTGGAGCTATTGGTTAAAGAAGGCGGTTCCGATTTACATATTTCAAGTAACTTGCCGCCTGTAGGGCGTATTGATGGCAAATTACAAAGATTTGACTATCCACCCCTAAGTTCTGATGATGTTGAAAACTTGTTATTCCCAATGTTATCAAATGAACAAAGAAGAACTCTTGAACAAAATTGGGAACTCGACTTTTCATATGGTATTGAAGGTTTAAGCCGTTTCAGGGTAAATTTCTATAAAGATAAAGGTAACTATGCAGCTGCATTCAGAACGATTACCTCTGTTGTTCCTTCTTTTGAATCATTAGGGCTTCCTGATATTGTCAGAAAAACGGCAGAACAACCGAGAGGATTAATATTAGTAACAGGTCCTACAGGTTCAGGTAAATCAACAACACTTGCTTCAATGATTGACTACATCAATACAACACGTGCAGAGCACATTTTGACCATTGAAGATCCTATAGAATTTGTTCACACGTCTAAAAAAAGTATTATTCACCAACGTGAGTTGGGTATGGATACAAGGTCATTTGCAAACGCTCTTAAATCAGCACTTCGTGAAGACCCTGATATCATACTTGTAGGTGAGATGCGTGACCACGAAACAATTGCTTTGGCTTTAACAGCGGCAGAAACAGGTCACTTGGTATTCGGAACATTACACACTTCATCAGCAGCTCAAACAATTGACCGTATCATTGACGTATTCCCAGAAGGTCAACAGCAACAGATTCGTGTTCAGCTTGCAAACTCTTTAAAAGCTGTTTTCTCACAAACTCTTTTACAGAAACTCCAACCTGACGGAACCAAAAAAGGTCGTGTAATGGCACAGGAAATTATGTTGGTTACTCCTGCTATTTCAAACCTTATTCGTGAAGCAAAAGCTGCTCAAATTTATTCAACAATCCAAATGAACCAAGGTATGGGCATGCAGACTCTTGAAATGGCGCTTGCAAACCTTTACCAAAGAAAATTAATTACTATTGAAGATGCATTACAAAGATCATCGAGACCGGAAGAATTAAAACGTTTATTATAATAATAAATGCTCAATATAAAAATAGGACAATATTAATTTATTGTCCTATTTTTTTGTATTTTTATGTTAATATGAAAATACAGGACTAGAAAAAGAGGAAACAATAAAATGGCACAACAGACTCAAGAAGCCGGTTCTACAAAAGAACAAATAAGGCAAACCAGAATTCAAAAACTTACAGATTTGGCTGACAAAGGAATTAATCCGTATCCTTATAAATTTGATAAAGATGCAAAAGCAGCCGAATTACAAGAAAAATATAAAGACCTTGAAGCAGGAGTAGAAACTGAAGACAAGTATTCCGTTGCAGGTCGTGTAATGGCTATTAGAAATACCGGAATGTTTATCGATTTAATGGACGATTCCGGAAAAATACAAATTTTTTCACATAAAGAAAATCTTTCAGAAGATCAAATGAAGGTCTTAAAACTTATAGACCTTGGCGATATTGTGGGATTCACAGGGACAATTAGAAGAACTCCTCGTGGAGAACTTTCTATTAAGGCATACTCTTTAGAATTACTTTCTAAAGCACTTTTACCTTTGCCAAACAAACAAATCAGTAAAGAAAAAGCGGAAGGATTAAGCCACTACCACGGACTTACTGACGTTGAATTAAAATATCGTCAAAGATATGTAGATTTGATAGTTAACGAAGACAGCAGAGATACATTTAGAAAAAGAAGTTTAATAATCCAAAAAATCAGAGAATTTTTAGCAAAACATGGCTATTTGGAAGTTGAAACACCTATTTTGCAAACAATGGCATCAGGTGCTAACGCAAGGCCATTCAACACTCACCATAATGCGTTGGAAATGGATTTGACATTAAGAATTGCACTTGAACTTTACCTAAAAAGACTGATTGTTGGCGGAGTTTCCGAAAGAGTTTTTGAAATCGGAAAATGTTTCAGAAACGAAGGTATAGACACACGCCATAATCCTGAATTTACAATGATTGAATTGTATCAAGCATATGCAGACTATAACGATATGATGACTTTAACAGAAAATATGGTTGCATATGTGGCTCAGGAAGTTTTGGGTACTACAAAAATTAAATACGGTGAAAACGAAATCGACTTGACACCGCCATGGGATAGAAAAACCATGTTGGGTTCTATAAAAGACGCAACCGGCGTAGATTTCATGGAAATCTATAGCGCTAAGCAAGCAATTGATGTTGCAAGAAGTCTGCACGTTCAGGTCGATGACGGAATGAATTGGGGACAAGTAGTTGAAGCTGTATTCGAAGAAAAAATCGAACCATCATTAATTCAGCCATGCCACATTATTGATTACCCGAGAGAAATCTCACCTCTTGCAAAAGTTCACAGAGATAATGAAAGATTAACCGAACGATTTGAAACGAGAGTAAATGGCTGGGAAATCGCAAATGCTTTCTCAGAACTTACCGACCCAATCGATCAGAGAATGAGATTTGAGGCTCAGGCTGCAGCAAAAGCTGCCGGTGATGAAGAAGCTATGGAAATTGATGAAGACTTCATCAACGCTCTTGAATACGGTATGCCTCCAACAGGTGGTATGGGAATGGGAATAGACAGACTTGTAATGTTATTAACAGATTCTCCGTCAATAAGAGATGTCATAGCATTCCCGACAATGAGAAATAAAGAATAAAAAACATATATATTAAAAAGACGGGCGCAAGCCCGTCTTTTTATATCTAAACTTTCATCCCACCTGCACCGGTTCTGACATAATCCACCATTTGTCTTGTTTGCTGAGGAGCATACAGAAATTCATGATTTGCGGTTACAGACATAACAGGATTACTAGCAGTTCCTGAGTAATGTAACTGACAAGAGCCTTTAGTTACAGGGTTTGCAGCATCTGCTTGAATAGCTCTTGCAAAATGATCAATCCATCCACGAGGTGTTGTTTCCCTCAAACCCCTTTGAAATAACTTTCCTTCCCTTTCACTATAAATATAATTAGAAGTAATAGCCCTTTCACCATCGGCAACAGTTCTGTCAAATAAATAAATACCGTTACCTTTTACTTCATTGCAAACTATTTCAACAGGCTTTCCCGTTTTAGTTGCAGTCATCATTTTTGTACCCTTAAATACAAACCCATTTTTTATACCTTCAACAAATGTTTTCAATCCTGAAACAAAAGTTTTTACTTCTGATGCATTTGGAACTACTGCCATAATCTAACCATCCTTTCATAAATTTTCCCTACCCTTATATAAAAAATTAAGGGTGAAAATTATTGACAGTAGTAGCTCATATCATATAATATCATATCATAGAAGCATTATGACAGGGTTTCAGAATTTGTAAAATATTATTAAGTTATTGTTACATAATAATATTATATGAATTTTAATAAGTTGGATAAATATGATTAGACTTGTTCCCCCTCCTTTGAGAGGAGGGGGATAGGGGGTGGATGATAATTTATATAAAATCTTTTGTTTTGCCAAAATTATATTAAATTAGCAAATCCTCACTACATATTAACATTCGAAATATTCAGCAATATCCTCTTATCCGTATCTATATGAGAAATTTTATGAGGAAGCCAGAGAGGATTGTACATCATAGAATAAATCTCTGCCTGAGTGTGATTAAATGTATTTAAAGAATTTCTTAACTTGTCGTTTGGAATTTGACTAGGCTTTATTTCATAGCGTAAAAAATAATTTACAGGCGGATCAGTCACATTGTATACAAAATCACCGGCTTTTATTGCATTCGATTTTATTGAATCAATTTGCTGCTGATTAATTTGAGGGTAATATATATAATTTCCAAAAGATATTTTCATTTTTCTCCAACTATATAAATTTCACAAATACATTTTTTTGTTATATTGTAAAAAATTTTTACAAATTAATTGCTTGTACCCATAATATACATAACTGCTAAAGGTAAAGTAATTAATTTTACAGGAAATAATATAGTATCACCGAGTCCTCTGGCTATTGAATTTAAAACTTTTTTAGCAGGCTGGACACTAACTTTTTCTCCGTCAATAATAACATATGGAACACCTGAATAAGATTTGACAATATTCTCAGGTAAATAATTAAAACCGGTAAATTTATTTTGTTTGACATCATAAATTCCGCATTTTTCCAAATTGCTATCACAAACTTTGTAAAATCTGCTGAACACAGAACCGCCATCCAACTCAACACTTCCTGCATCAGAAGTAAACAAAGGCTCTAAGTCTTTGTTGTACAAAATGCTTCCATGATATAAATCATTATTTTGAACTGAGCCGGTTATAATATGTACATAGTACAAATTTCTGACTTTATCATATCCAACAATCTTATATCTGGATTTTAAAATATTAAGCTTATCCTCTGATTTAAAATCTTGACCTTTTATTTTAAAATCTTTAAAAATATAATTATTTGCCGTTTTTGTAAATGGCTCCTGATTATCAGGATTTAACCATATATCTGATGCCTGCGTACTCAAACCAATTAATAATAAAATTGTAATTATAATATTTTTCAATATTACCTCTTATTTTACAACTATATTAACCAATTTTTTAGGAACAACAATTGTTTTTACAATAGTTTTTCCTGCAGTCAGTTCTTTAACCTTTTCACTCGACAAAGCAAGCTCTTTAAGTTCATCCTGCGACAATGCTTCATCAGCTTCAATTTTATCTTTCACTTTTCCGTTAATTTGAACAACCAATGTGATTGAGCTTGCTTTTGCAAGATTTTCATTCCACTCAGGCCACTTTTGGTCATGAACAGAACCCTCACCACCTAATTCGTGCCATGCTTCTTCGGTCAAATGAACAGCAACAGGCGACATCAATTTAATCATCGCAATAATTGAAAAACTCAAAATTGCTTTATCTTCTTCATCAAGATTAGATTTTTTGCCACGCCAATCATAGATAGCATTTACAAGTTCTCTGTATTTAGAAATTACTGTATTAAATTGAAAATCATTTGAAATGTCATTTGTTATACCTTTTATAGACATATGAACAATTCTCAATAAATCGTCATTTTCTTTTTTCTTTAGAGATCCAGGAACAAGTTCAGGATGACACAGTGATATATCATCTGCATTTGTTGAAATCAATCTCCAAACCCTGTTCAAGAATTTGTAACAGCCTTCAACACCTGCATCTGACCAATCAAAATCTCTAGCCGGAGGTGAATCTGACAGGATAAATAATCTTGCTGTATCAGCACCGTAATTTTCAAATATTTCGTCAGGATCAACAGTATTTCCTTTGGATTTTGACATCTTTGAACCGTCTTTCAAAACCATACCTTGAGTCAAAAGATTTTTGAACGGTTCATCAAAATCCAAAAGTCCGCAATCTCTCAAAGCCTTCGTAATAAATCTTGAATACAAAAGGTGAAGAATAGCATGTTCAATTCCGCCTACATATTGATCAACCGGCAGCCAATGGTTTACTTTATCTTTGTTAAAGCATTCTTTATCATTTTTGGCATCTGCATATCTCAAATAGTACCAGCTTGAACACATAAACGTATCCATTGTATCCATTTCTCTTGTAGCATGCCCACCGCAAACAGGACAAACTGTATCTTTAAATGTTTTTGATGTTGTAATCGGTGATTTACCTACAACCGAAAAATCAACATCTTTCGGCAGCATTACAGGAAGCTGATCCTCCGGAACAGGCTGTATTCCGCACTTATCACAATATACAACAGGAATTGGCGCACCCCAATATCTTTGACGGGAAATCAACCAATCTCTTAATCTATATTGAGTCTTAAATTCACCATAACCTTCATCTACAGATTTTTGAGTAATGGCTTTTTTAGCTTCTGTATTTTTCATTCCGTTAAATTCACCTGAATTTACAAGAACACCTTCTTCAACATAAGCTTCATTGCTGCAATCTGAAGGATTTTCGGGATTTTCAATTACAACTTTCATCGGCAAATTGTATTTTTTAGCAAAATCAAAATCTCTTGTATCATGAGTAGGAACAGCCATTACAGCCCCTGTTCCGTATTCAGCCAACGCATAATCTGCAGTCCACAAAGGGAAAATTTCTCCGTTAAACGGATTTTTACAATGAGTTCCCAAAGGAACACCCGTTTTTATACGTTCTGTTGAAAGTCTTTCTATTTCAGACATTTTACGAGCATTAGCACGGTAAGCTTCAACAGCTTCTTTATTTTCCTCTGTTGTAAGTTTTTCAATATCCGAATATTCAGGAGCAACAACAAGATATGTAATGCCGTATACAGTATCAGGTCTTGTTGTATAAACAGGGACTTCCATTTTTTCACCGTTCGGAGCATCAACTACAGGAAATCTGAAAATTGCACCGGTAGATTTTCCAATCCAATTTGCCTGCATAGTCTTGACATTATCGCCCCAGCCTGTGAGTTTGTCTAAATCTTCAAGCAAAACTTCAGCATAATCTGTAATCTTTAAAAACCATTGTGATAAGTATTTTTTCTCAACAACATGATCACATCTCCAGCATTTGCCATCAATAACCTGTTCATTTGCAAGAACAGTTCCACAGTCTTCACACCAATTAACTGCAGCTTCTTTTTTATATGCCAAACCTTTTTTGTATAACTGTAAAAACAACCATTGAGTCCATTTGTAATAATCAGGTTTACAAGTAGTTACTTCTCTTTCCCAATCATAAGAAAGCCCCAACATTTTCAGTTGTTTTGTCATATAAGCAATATTTTCAACAGTCCATTTTTCAGGATCTGCACCGTGTTTCATCGCAGCATTTTCAGCAGGCAATCCGAAACTATCCCAACCAATCGGATGTAAAACGTTATATCCGTTAAGTTTCTTAAATCTTGCAATTACATCTGTAATTGTGTAGTTTCTGACATGTCCCATATGCAACTTTCCTGACGGATACGGGAACATAGAAAGAGCAAAATATTTCGGTTTATCACTTTCATCAGGTGTATAAAATGTATTATTTTCTTCCCAAATTTTTTGCCATTTCTTTTCTATTTCCTGTGGAAAATACGCTTCTTTCATCTTTTTCTCTCCTAAAAGGCATTATGAGATTCTTCGGCTTTGAATTTCTGTCATCCTGAGTAAAGCGAAGGATCTCATAACAAATCCTCAGAATGACACAAAAAAATATTAGCACAAAAACAAATTTTTATGTATAATATTCTTATGAAAAAGATATCCGTTTTATTAATTTTAGCTTTATTAGCAGGCTTTAGCGTACAAACTCCATGCGAAGCCGGAATTATTGCAAATTTTAAATCAAATATTGCACAAAAAAAATTGTATAAATCAACACGCAAAGATATAAAAGATTTACTTATTCTTCAAGATAAACTTGCAAATGCTCATGATTTAGAGGGCTTAAGAAAATTATATTCGAAAGACTATGTTAATTCTGACGGATTCGATGTTGATATAGCATTCAAAATGATTAAAGAAACATGGGAAACTTATCCTGATATTTCGTACACAACAAACATTGAGAACATCGAATTTTCTGACAATTATGCAACAGTACTTGTTAATGAAGCTGCATTTGCGGCCCCAACTGAAATAATCGGTGATTACAGAACTGTTGGTGAACTATACTCAAAATCTAAATGTGTTTATCACCTTGAAAAAGCAGGGCAAAAATGGTTGATAAGCTCTGAAAGAGTTATTGATGAAGTTTCAACTTTAAAATTTGGCGAAGCAAGATTTGTGAATATGGAATTAAATGTTCCAAAGCAAATTGGTTCAGGAAAAACTTATACTACAACACTTAAAGTTGATACTCCACCAAATGTAACAATGGTTGGATCAATAAGTAGAAAAGATATTTCATATCCTGCTAAAGAAAATGAAGAAGTATTCAGACGAATTTCTGATAACGTTTTGGAAAGGGTATTTACTGCAAATAAAGATAACATTAATGAATCTGTAGCCGCATCTGTAGGATTTACACATGCAGAAGGGTATGACGAAAGTAAAATAAGAGTGTACCTAAGCGGCTTGGCATTTATTATGACAAGAGTAAATGTCATTCCTGAAAACAAATTGATAAAATCAGAGGCAGAAAATGAACAAAACAAGTAAATACATTTATTTTATCGTATGCTATATTTTCTTCATTTTTGCAAATATTTATCTGTCAGATTTACTTGTTGAAAAATTAGTTAACGGATATACACTTGCGAATCCGGTATTTTCTCTAAATTATATAAAAAATACAGGTGCTGCATTTTCAATTTTACAAGATTCAAGAGAACTGCTCATAATATTATCAGTTGTGGCATTAGTATTATTAATAATATATGTAATAAACCACATAAAATCTATTTCACTAAAAACTTGTTTCTTTATATCAATATTATCTGCAGGCATAGCCGGAAACTTGCACGAAAGAATTGTTTACGGATTTGTAAGAGATTATTTTCAGCTCAACTTTGTAAACTTCCCTGTCTTTAATATTTCCGATATTTTTATAAATATCGGTGTAATCGCACTTATTATAATAATTCTTATCAAAAGAGCAAAATAAGTATCAAATAAAGTTTACAGAAATAGCAATTTTTGCAACAAAAAATACTTTATATAAACAGGTAGGTTATAGTAAGACTATATTATGATACTAATACTCATTATCTTTGTGAAGAACACAGATATCATAAACAACAAAGATTTAGATTTCCATGGCAGAAAAAGAGAAATTTAATACAATATGAAATTCATTATGATCCGAACGAATGGAATAAAGTAATCAACAGAATAGAATATGATAAAAAAGGCAATATTATATTTGATGATTCAATAACTGGAGTTTGATATTGGTATAATTTTATGCTTAACTTTTAGTTAATGAGAATTTTTATTGATGAAAATGATGAAAACAAAAGGCTTGATAGTTATTTATCAGAAATAACTCCGAATTTCTCTCGTTCAAAAATTCAAAATTTTATAAAAAACGGTTGTGTAAAAATAAACGATTCTATTAAAAAATCTTCTTATCTTTTGAAATTGAACGATAAAATAGATTTTGAAATACCTGAACCTATAGAGCTTACAATTCAACCGCAAAATATTCCTCTTGACATCGTATACGAAGATGACAATATGCTTGTTGTAAACAAACCGTCAGGAATGCTTACCCATCCGACAACCACTGAAAGAGAAAATACTCTCGTAAATGCTTTATTACACAAATGTGGTGACAAATTATCTGATATTAACGGGGAATTCAGAAGAGGAATATTGCATCGCCTAGACCGTAACACGTCAGGACTTTTAATGATTGCAAAAAACAACAAAGCTCACGAATTTTTGGCACAACAAATAAAAGATCATTCAATTACAAAAAAATATAGAGCGATAGTCAAAGGGGTGATTAAAGAAAATAGTTTTGAAATAAACGAACCTATTGGCAGAAATCCTAATCAACCACATAAAATGATGGTTAGAGAAGATGGAAAACCCTCTCAAACTTTGGTTAAAGTAAATGAAAGATTTAAAGATGCAACTTATGTTGAACTAACATTGATTACAGGCAGAACTCATCAAATAAGAGTACATATGAAACATATAAATCATCCTGTTTACAATGATACATTATATGGCGCCGGACAAGGAAAAGTAAAAACAGAAGAACAAGTTTTGCAATCATATTATTTAAGGTTTACAAAACCGTTTGGAGATGAAATAATAGAATTGGAAATTGAACCTGATGAAAAAATTCAAAAGGTGCTAAAATATTTGAGGAGCTAAATTATGCAAATTTTATCAATACTTTCAGCATTAGGTGTAGCATTACTTGTATTAATGAATTACCACAACGCAATTTCGATAAATCTTTTGAGCAAGAAATTTGCAACATTGATGAACTTATCTCCTCATACACTTACGTTCGATTTAGCAATATACACATTTGCTGTATTTTTGTTGGGAATGTTTTCAGTATTATTTTTCATTGCACCTTTATATAAGTCTTTGAAAGACAAATATATTGCATACAAAAGAGAACTTGAAAAAGGTTCTATCTCTAATACGTCTGCAGAAGCAAAAATAGGAGTTTTGGAAAATAAAATCACTGTGCTTGAAAAAGCTCTTGATGATGCTTTAAAAAGAAAAAATCAATAAAAAAAGGGGCAAATTGCCCCGAAATATATCGTTTTGTTGAAATTATTATCTTGTCATTGCGAGAACCTGTAGATTGGGGTTTCTACCCCCAACTAATATTTTTTTAGCTTCCCCGCCCTTATAGGGGAGGGGAGTGAGGGGTGGGTTATATTCTATAACCCAACTTTTCATCCACCCCCTAACCCCCTCCTCTATTTAAGGAGGGGGAAATATAATTTGTCATTGCGAGCGAATGCG
>CAMPBE010000036.1 GCA_946636615.1 uncultured bacterium
CTTTTCGATAAAAGAAAGACACTGCAGGGGTGCAGGGGCGGCATAAGCCCCGCAAATAAAGTAAGATTAGTTTATTTTTATTTGCTGATAACATGTTTTATGTAAAGTTTTTGAAAAAACAAAAAAAATAACTATAATAATACTATGAATACTTTAGATTTGAGCAGTCTGGAAGATAAAAAAAACAGAGTTATAAATAAGCTTGAAAATACCGAATTGTTCAAGTTTAAGGGCAGTGTATCAAAGTTATTGGGTTTGACGGTTGAGGTAAAGCTCCCGGGTTTGAAAATTGGTGACTTGTGCTTTATTGAAACAAAAGACGGGCAGAAAAAGCCTGCCGAAGTTCAGGCTTTTAAAGGTGAAGTTGCTCAATTATTGTTACTTTTGGATGCAAACGGGATAGGACAAGGCAGTCTCGTAACATCTACAGGCAGACCGATTATTATTCCTGTTGGAGATTTTCTTTTAGGTAGGTTGATTGACCCTATGGGGAATCCTTTGGATGGCAAACCTCTTGATACTACGGGTGCTATGTGGCGTCCTGTTGAAGGGCCTCCACCAGGACCTTTTGAAAGGCCTATTATTACGGAGGTTTTTTCAACCGGTGTAAGAGCTATTGACAGTTGTATGACAATGGGTTGCGGACAGCGTTTGGGACTTTTTGCCGGTTCAGGCGTTGGTAAAAGTACGCTATTGGGTATGATTGCGAGAAATTCCGATGCGGATGTTAACGTTGTTGCGCTGATTGGAGAACGTGGCAGAGAAGTAAAAGAATTTATTGAAGATTCACTTGGCGAAGAAGGTATGGCAAAATCTGTTGTTGTTTGTTCTACAGGTGATAAGCCTCCTCTTATTCGTCAAAAAGCTCTGTTAACCGCAACTGCTGTTTGCGAATATTTTAGGGATCAGGGTAAAAAAGTTTTCTTGATGACTGATACGGTTACACGTTGTGCAATGGCAGGGCGTGAAGTCGGTTTGTCATTAGGTGAACCTCCCACAATGAAAGGTTATCCGCCATCTATTTTCTCTTGGCTTCAAAAAGTTCTCGAACGAGCAGGAAACAGCCCTAAAGGTTCTATTACCGCATTGTATACGGTTTTGATGGAGGGTGATGATATTTCTGACCCGATTGTAGATATTGTGCGTGGTATTGTTGACGGACACATTTTCTTGTCGAGAAAAGTTGCGGAAATGAATCATTATCCTGCAATAGACGTTTTGGGAAGTATTTCAAGGCTTATGTCATCTATTGTTCAACCGGAACACAGAGAAGCTGCCGGAAAAATGCGTACCATAATGTCTTTGTATCGTGAAAATAAAGATTTGATTGATGTTGGGATGTATCAGCCCGGCTCTAACCCAAGACTTGATACTGCAATTGAAATGATGCCGAAAATTAATGCGTTTTTACAGCAGAGAACATCTGACATTGTGAGTATGGATACTACAATCGGTACTCTTGTCGATATGATGAAAGATGTCGAAATTTAGGTGAAAATTACATTGTAACACTATCTTAATAATATTTTACAATAGCTGTAACCCTGTCATAATGCCTTTATGATATGATATGATATTATATGATATGAACCTCTATTGTCAATATTTTTGCCGATTTGTACTTTAATAAATTGTGTAGAAATATTCAAAGGTAAAGTTGTTATGTCAGTAGAAAAAGTGTCATTTAAAGGCGTTGAAGCACCTCAACTCCAGCCCCAAGAAAAACTACAGTTTGCATTTAAGGGTCAAGAAAATCCTGTTGATGAAGAAAAAAGTAATGCTACAAAATATATGATTGGTGCAACAGCATTGGCAGGAGTCATTGCTCTTGGTATCGCGGGATATAAAGGACATTTAGGTGAAGGAATACAAAAGTTTTTAGGTGGAGCTGAAAAAGCTGCAAAAAAAGAAAGTATAAAAACTTCTATGACAACAACTACCTCTACAGTATCTCAATCTGTTAACGAAGCTTCTGAAAATGTAGCACAAGAAGTTAAGACTATTCTAACAGGAGAGGAAGCTATAAAATCAATTAATGAATATTTTGCAAAATTTGAACCTAACAGTAAAGCGTTTGTCCCTAAAAATAATAAGGATATTGTTATTGTAATTCGCAAATCAGATAAAAATATATTGTCGAAACATACATATAAGTTGGAGGATTTTAAATGGAATGCTTCAGCAAGTGAAATAAAAGCCGAATCAATATCAGGTGCTATGTTTGAATCCGGTATAGAAAAAAATAGCAAAGTTAATATGAAATTACTTAATGGCTCTTATGTTGAAATTGAAAGGTTAGGTGATTATCCAGGTGCTAATGCTGTAGATAAAGGTATAAGGACTGAAATCAGTAATCCTGAAAAACATAGAACTTATTATAAAACAGTAACAAATGGAATGACAGATGAACGTATTATAGGTAGTTATGATGGGAATACTACTTTAGAATTTAATAGAAATAATTGTGCCGTATTCGATGATTTAAAAACTGAAATGTTAAAATAGACAATTTGTAAGATGGGCAAAGTCTGTAGGATGGGCAAAGCGTAAGCGCGCCCATCTTTATTAATATAAATTTAGTTCAAACTAACTTTTGTTTGTGGTAAAATAGTTTTCGGAAGGAAAATAAATATGATATTACCTCAAAATTTTGCCCCGGCTATGTTAATAACTTTATTTGCAGGACTTGCAACTACAATTGGTGGCGGTATTGCATTTGTTGTTAAAAAAAATAATTTGAAAGCACTATCTGTAGGGTTAGGTTTTTCTGCCGGCGTTATGATTTTTGTATCTTTTATGGATATGATGCCAGAGGCAAACAGGTTACTGCAAACAAATTTTCCTAACAGTCATGAATGGCTTACATATTTAGGGTTTGTAATAGGTTTAGTCGTTGCGATTGCGATAGATTACTTTCTTCCTGATCATATTGATGAAGAAGATGTGTTGCATCCTGAAGGACCTGCACACAGAAATTATAAAATTAAAAGAGCAGGATTGTTCACTGCTATTGCAATTTGCGTGCATAACTTTCCTGAAGGTATGGCGACATTTTTGACTACGACGCAGAATATTACACTTGGGCTTTCTGTAGGTATTGCAATTGCTATACACAACATTCCTGAGGGAATTGCTGTTGCTTTGCCGATGTATCATGTGACGGGTAAAAAACGTTATGCTATGCTTTATGCGGCTTTGTCGGGTATAACAGAACCTATTGGTGCTTTGGTCGGAATGTTTATTTTTGGATTATTTCTGCCTCAGATTTTAGTTGGTGTTTTGATGGCTGCTGTGGCAGGAATTATGATTTATATTTCATTTGATACTTTGTTACCTTTAGCAAAAGAATACGGTGATTGGCATCAGTCGCTTGTTGGTATTTTATCAGGTATTCTTGTTATTTGGTTGAGTTTAATTTTGATAGGCGGTTAGTATGGCAAAATCATTGTATCTAAAATTTCGTCAATGTATTCAATGTTTAATATATGGTGATAAATTTTATTTGCACAATGATGTAAAAATGTCAGATAAGTTAAGTCATTCAAATTGGCAAGATAAGTTGGTTGAATATGCAAATAAAAGAAATTGGAAGGTGTTAGAAATAGGGAGTCGTGAAGTTACGGGGAAATCAAAATTGAGAGATAGATTTTGTAACTATAAGGGATTTGATTTTTATGGTGGTGATAATGTTGATGTTGTTGGTGATGTTCATAAATTATCAGAATATTTTAACGGAGAAAAGTTTGACTTGATATTTACTTCTGCATGTTTTGAACATTTTGCGATGCCATGGATTGCTGCGGAAGAAATCATCAAGTGTCTAAAGGTTGGAGGATATGTTTTTGTTGAAACTCACTATAGTTATTCTTCGCATGAGAGGCCTTGGCATTATTTTCAGTTTAGCGAGCAAGCATTAGCAATACTATTTAATAAACAATTTGGTGTAAAAAGTATTGAATGTGGTGTATCAAATCCTATCGTTGCAAGATTCTCAAAGTATGCAGATAAATATTTAAGGGGTTTTAAAATAACAGGCATGTATTGTCATAGCGAATTTTTTGGGAGAAAATTTAAAGAAGTAGATTCTTTTGATTGGCATAATGTTGATTTACAAAAGTTATATTCAAACACAAAATATGTGAGTCCTGATGCTAAGAAAAAAGGAATACTTGCGGCAATAAAACGTTTTTTTATTAAGGAAATTTGATATGTTTAATTTATCTGATCTATTTGATATAGCGAGAAATTTGTACGCATTACCGGCATACAAAAGCAGGAGCGGATTGGCTCCAATGCCTTTAAGATACTTCTTTGAATTGACATATCGTTGCAATTTGAATTGTCCATATTGTTATGTTGGCGATGACAGGAAAAAAAATGAACTTACAACTAAAGAATGGTTTGATATAATAGAGCAAATTCCTTGGTATTCTTTTGTAACTTTAGTTGGCGGTGAACCTCTTATTAGAAAAGATTTTATAGATATTTTAATGAAAACATCTAAAAAAACGCTCGGAAAGCTAAATGTTGTTTCAAACGGAATATTGATGAATGATGAAATAATAAAGGCATTTATTAAAAGTAAAATGATGCTTTTGTCTGTTTCTTTAGACGGATATGGAGAAAATCACGATAAAAACCGTAACATGGCAGGAATTTGGGATAAAATTATGAATAATTTTGAAAATCTGAATTCCCAAAAGAACCGTCCTATGGTTGATATAAAGACTATCGTTTTGGAAAATAATCTTGATGATTTGGTTAAGTTGTACAAAATGTGTAATGAAATGAGGTTTAATTTTCTTTCAATTTCATTTTTACGTAACAACAATTTGAAGCAAAATTCTGTATTGTTTGACAGTTTTGTGCCGGAATTTAATGCAAATTATCCGATAAAAAAATATTTTGATATGGAACATTTTAAAGAAGTATATAAAGAATTGGAAAGTCTTTCTAAAAAATCAAAAGTAAAAATAAGGTTTTCACCGAAATTTGAATATTCAAAAAATCCTTTGCAGAAAATAGAAGAATTTTTTAATTATTCTGAAGATAAACCTGTAGCTGAAATATACAAACCTTGTATGTATCCGTATTCAAACATGATGATAAATCCTTCTGGTGACGTATATCCTTGTTTATCTCAAAAGATCGGTAATGTGAAAGATAAATCTTTAAAAGAGGTTTTTAACATGCCTCATTACAGATGTTTTAGAAAAAATTTGCGCGCTGCAAAAGTTTTTGGGGCTTGTCAAATGTGCTGTGAGTTGTCTCTAAAGTAGATATACTACGATAGTTTCCAAAAGATATCCATGAAAATGCTTATATAATAGTATATATATTTTTTTGGGGACTTTTAAATTTTTATAAAACCTGTATACTAAATAATGTGGTTAAGGTTCAAACCCCAGATGGTAAAGCTGTTTGCCACTATAAGGGATAGTAGTATGGGATATATTCATTGCTGCGGTTCTTTGCATAAGACAAGAACGTTTTATCTTTCGCCGCAGGATAAATTTGTTATGTGTGAATTGGATTATCTATCGAAATGTCCTGTTTGTGGGCATACTGTTGTTCAGTTGACAAGAGTGGATGATAATGACGAAATTTCTGTTATAAGACGCATAAACAAAAAAGCAAAAATTTTTTTTGAAAAATTAAAATCTAAAATTTTGTATGAAGAAAAACCGATTAATTATGCAAAAATGCGTGTGGGTAAATTTTATCTTAATTATAACGAATTTGGAGTAAAGAAAAGATGCTATTCAAATTTAAAAACATTAAAAATTGGATTGCAGGAAAACAAATTTCTTAAAATAACCCCTCAATAATTATCTTACTCTCGGGCGGTTTTTGCCGCCCTGTTATTTTTTAAGGAAATATTATGAATTAATTGATAATATTTTTTAGTATTCTTATCTTGTAATTAAGGAAACAAAAAGGAATTAAAAATGGCATTATCCCCAAAGGAAATTGAGATATTATCTTTGGTTGCGTTGGGCTATTCTGATAAAGAAATAGGTGTGAAATTAAAAATGGCTTACGGAACGGTAAGAACTCATATTAATAAATTGATTTTAAAGCTTAATGCACGTAATAGAGCAAATGCAATTCTTATTTATAAATTGTGTTGCAAGGATTGGTTAGAGGAATATTATGAAACGTATAATAATTCATTGGACGGCAGGAGGATATTATCCAACTGAGTTTGAAAAAGAACATTATCATTTTTTGGTTGACGGTCAGGGAAAAATTCATAATGGTAAATTTAAACCTTCTGATAATGAAATTTGTCGAGTTGGAAAATATGCTGCTCATACAGGAGGCGGAAATACAGGCTCTATCGGTATAGCAATATGTGCTATGGCCGGTTTTAAAAATGCCAAAAATGTTGGAAAGTATCCGATTAAAAAAGTTCAGTTTGAAAAATGCATGGAGTTGTGTGCACAAATAGTTAAAAAATATAGTTTACAAGTAAATGCGAATACAGTAATGACTCATTACGAATTTGGGTTAAAAAACCCAAATTCTACAAGTGCAGGAAAGATTGATATAACTTATATTCCTCCTTATCAATGGGTTGAAAAGTCAGAAATAGGGAGTTTTATCAGGACTAAAGTTAAATGGTATTTAAATAAATTATCTTAAAAATAAGGCTTTAAAGGAGAAAATTATGGAAGTGTCTTATTACAATTTGTCGGGCGGTATAAATCAAGCTCTGACAAAAACTGAATTGGGTATTGATACAAAAAAAGTTTATTGGTCAGATGCCGAAAATGTAGAAATTTTACAAAATAGAGGAATTGTCAGACAAAATGGCAATTCTTTATTTCTTGATTTAGGTGAAAAAATAACAGGTATGGCTGAACTTGACGCATATGATTATCACAAAATGATAATAACAACAGTTTCAGGAAAAATTTATATTTATAACAATTTGACATCAGATACAACATTGTTGAGTAAAACAATTTTAGGTTTAAAACCCAGATTCTTAAATTTTTTAAACGGAATACTTGTAATGAGTGAAGATGATGGTTTGTTTTATATAAAAAATAATCAAAATTATGATGTTGTAGATTGCAATTTGAGGGATTTGAATAACAATATATTAACTGACGGCATAATGTCTGTGTATAAAGGCAGGGTTTGGGTTGCAAAAGATGCTACTATTTATTATTCTGCACTTGGTAAATATGACGATTTTACAACTGATAATGATGCAGGGTATATAAATGAATTTCATACTGATACAGGATATATAACCGCTATAAAGCCATATAAAGATTATTTGGCAATTTATAAAAAGAATTCAGTATATTTATTGACCGGTACAAGTATAGAAGACTTTGCTGTAATTCCGTTTGCAAACATTGGGGCGTATAGCCCGGATGCTCTTGTAAATGTTGAAAATAAGCAATATTTTTTAAGTAATGGTATATATGCGTTGGAACAGGTTGGAGAATTAAATCAAATTCAGTTGGGAAGTGAAATCTCTCAAAAAATTAAAAAGGAATTTTCTTATTTTGAAAAATTGAATGAAACTTTAGTTTTGCATTATGAAAAGAAAAATCAGGTTTGGTATTTCTTTCGCTATGTAGGTGATAATTATTTCCATACTGTATGGATAAATGATTATAATAATAAAGCCTGGTATAAAAGGAAAATTCCTCAGGACATAGTAACAGCTTGTGTTTTTGATAATTATATTTATACCTCTGATAAAGATGGGAAAATATATAGAGAAGATTTTGGGACTTCATTTAACGGAGAACCTATTGAATTTTTATGGAAATCTCCGTTTTTATCTATTAATGCACCGCATCACAGAAAGATTATAGATGAATTTTATTTTCTTTTAGATACGGAATATGATAATAATTTTGAGTTTTCTGTATACAAAGATTACGATAGCGAAAATCCTGATGATTCGGAAATTATATATTCAATTCATCCTGACATTATGATATGGGCGGATGATGGTACAAATGATAGTTTACCCTGCCATTGGGCTGAAGAAAACAGCAATGTCCCGGTTTGGGCTATAAGCCGAGATTATATGGAGAAAGCCGAAATTTCCGAGTCAAATTATGCAATACAACTTTGTGTGAAAGGTAATAAAATTGATCAAGCTTGTGCAATTATCGGATTGCAGTTTAGAGAAATTTATAATGATGACTAATTAAAGTGAAAACACCACCACTCATTTTAAAAATACGTAACATACTAAAAGAAAGGAAATTTAAAAAATGACTGAATCTACAAATGCTTATTCTGCCTTTATTCCCGAAATTTGGAGCCAAAAATTAAACAATATGTTGGAAAAAGAATGTGTTATGCTTCAATGTGTAAATAGAAATTGGGAAGGTGAAATTAAAAATCAAGGTGATAAAGTAAAAATTATTACACCTGCAGATGTTACAATTTCTACTTTGGGCTCAGATAATATTACATATAGTGAACTTAATCCTACATCTCAGGAATTGGTTATAGATCAAAAGAAATTCTTTGCATTTAAAATAAATGATGTTGCAGCGGTACAGGCAAATACTGATATTATGGAAGCACACCTTAAGAATGCAAGAAAAGCTATTGAAGAAGTACAAGATGCTTATCTTTTGTCACAACATGCAAATGTTGCAGCAAACAACATTGTTGGTACAGATGCGTCTCCTGTTACTCTTGATAAAACAACTATTTATTCAAAATTTGTACAATTGGCTTTATGCTTGAAAAATTCAAATGCAGTATCAGCAGGTGTTCGTCCTTGGGTAGTTATTAATCCGACAATTGAATCTTATTTGTTGCAAAGTACTGAATTTATTGGTGCACACAATGTTGCTGATGAAACTTTAAGAGAAGGTGCAATCGGCAGAATTGCAGGCATGGATGTTTTAGTTAGTACAAATTTAACTTCTGTAAGCGGTAAATATTATGTTCTTGCAGGTACTAATGATGCTATTACTTTTGCTTCTCAATTAGCTAAAATTGAAAGCTTGAGAGATAAAGACAGTTTTTCTGATTTGGTTAGAGGATTGTATTTGTATGGTGCTAAAACCGTTCAACCTAATGCGCTTGCAAAAATGGTTGTAGCTGCTTCAGATTCTCAAGCAGTTCCAGAAAATGCAGATACTGATACAGATAATGATACTGATAATGGTTAAAATTAGTTGAGGTAGTTAGTATATGTTAAATAAGCTAAAACCAAAAATTAAAGAACTTGCAAAATCTGCTGTTGTTATTGCTGAAAGAACATTAGGTGGCAATAGCGGGAAGCAAAAGAAACAAATGGCAATAGAATATGTGTTAAATCATATTCCCGTGCCAATTTTTATAAAACCGTTAATTTCTTTGCTTTTATCTTCATTCATAGATGATGCGATTGAATTTGCGGTTGAATATATGGAGGTAAAATGAACGAATCACAAAATATTTCATCACAGACCGATAGTCAAAATCAAAAATTTGAAAGTGCTGAAGCTATAAAACAAAAAGCGGCACAGGCTGTAAGACAAATTGAAGAACTTGTTCAAACCGGTTCTCTGACCCAAGAACAGGGACTGAATTTAATGAATTTTGTTACTAAAAAGGCATATGAAAAGTATACAAATTATGGTCAGATAGCTGATGAACAGGAAGTCATACCTGCTGTCAAAAAGTTGGAGGAGACTCCGGAGTTTTTCAACAGAGATGGCAGAATTGATGTCTTTGATTATCTTAAAAGCACAAATAAAGATTTTGATGATGATGAAATCTCAAAAATTTCTTCACTTGTGGAAAAAATAGAAAAAACTGCTGTGGACAGATATTTGAGACAAATTGAACACGAAAAGATGTTGAATAATGAAAATGAAGCTGCAAAGATGAGGTTGCGTGCAAATGCACAAAACGGAAACTCTGACGGTAATGTGAACTTGGTCTTTACTCGTGAGCAAATCGGTAAAATGAGTGGTGCGGAATTTGCTAAGCACGAACGTGCGATTATGGAACAATTGAAAAAAGGACTCATAAGATAGCAAATTCAAAATTGGGAAACAGCCGGAAGGCTGTTTCCTTTTTGAAATTGGATATGGAGATTAATATGAATTTTTTAGAACTAATTAATAAATGTTTAGTAGAGTTAAATTACAAACAGGTTCCTGATTTTTCGGAATTAACAAAAAATGAGCATAAAAAGCTTAAAAATATTTTGAATATACTTAATACTGAGGTATGTTCTTCTGACAGATGGGATTTTTTACAAAGAAAAACAAGTTTTGTATTGCCTAAAAATACCGGAGAGGTTGAAAATACTATCGTGGGAAGAATTGAGGCTTTGTATATTGATAATGTAAAATACAATTATTGCAGTGATTTTGAAAAATTTTTCCAAAATACCCAACCTTCAAATACATATAGCTTTTATGATGATAAAATTTTATTGCCGGTATTTAATATTAATAAAAAAGTTAATATTCTTTATTATACAAGCAATTATGCAAAAGATAATGATGGTAATGAAAAAACTCAGATGGAAGTTTTTAACGACACATCAGTTATTCCGGATATATTTGCAGAACCAATTCTTGTATATGGAGCGTGCATGCGTTTAAAAGGGAATCCTCAGCATATCAGATTCAGCTATTGGTTAAGCATGTACAGGGATGCTTTGGCTAACATGCGATCTCGGATTTCTTGTAGTGCTGATTATGCGCCGGAAGTGAAAATGTACAGAAAATAAAGAATTCTATTTCTTTTATGGTGTAATAGTATATTTATTTAGATTGTGAGTCCTCGCATTAAACGCCACCGTTCGCAGCCTGCAACCCAAACTTTCGTTTGTGTTCACCGCTGCTCAACTCTCACTTTGTTCGTGGCTCTGCTCGGACGCATCTTGAATTTGCTCCTTGCTCACAGAGTTTCGTATATATGACAAAGCCGTAGTATGCACAGTTTTTGCTCCTGTTGAGTTTGCAAAACAAACTCTTACGTCGCTATCGTTGTGTTTGCCTGCTTGCCTTGCTCTCGCAAGTCAACTCTGCAAACACCGGCTGCCGCATGCTATCCGGACTCGCTTTGCTCCGTCCGTCCGCAAATCCGCACCGCCGTTTGCCTTAAACGGTACCGCTCACAACAACAACGAAAACTCAACGTTTACGTTGATTGTTGTTCGTCTTTCGCTATCGCTCATACCTTTGCAAACGGCTAAAAAAAACAGGAAGTTTAAAATTCATTTCCCCTCCTGTTAAGATTTACACTAGCCGAAATATAAATAGCATGATTATTATACAATTTATTTTTAAAAAATTCAAATTATGCAAAAATTTGTAACAAAAAGTACATAAAACGATGAAAAAACTTACTAATCAACAAAAAAAATTTGTAACAGAATATATAAAAACTTTAAACTCTGAATTGTCTGTACAAAGAGCAGGATATAAATCAAAGGATTTAAAAGCTGTTGCCGAAGAACTTTTAGCAAAAGATATTATAATTCAAGAGATTAATAAACAAATTAAAAAACAAATGACCTCTCTTTCTGTAAACAAAGGCTATGTGATTCAGAAGCTGCTTCGCATAGCCGAATTTTCTTTGGAAGAAGAGGATATTTTAGACAAAGACGGAAACTATACCGGAAAGAAAAAACTGAGAGATACATCAGGAGGACTAAAGGCTCTTGAGAGTCTTTGCAAATATCTTGGTTTTAATGCCGAAATGTCGGATGAACAATATAAACCTGCCAAAATTATTACAATATCAAATCTTGACGATGAAAAAATATAAGGAGAAAAAATGAAGAATAAAGATTTTGAAGAAATGCTTATGAATGGTACATCTTTGGATGACCTTATAAAGATGAAAATTGAACAAGAATTTATGACTGATATGAAAAGAACAAAAGAAAAACCAAAAACTAAAGTAATATTAGATTTTAAAAAAGTGCCTCGTGATAAAATTTTTTCTAAAAATGCTGTTTATAGGATATTTAACAGAATCACAAAATGTGAAACTTATATAAATGGAGTTCAGGCAGAAGCATTAATAGGTATTCAAAATAATATTAGGGAAAAGATGCTGAATGCTGAATTATCGGCTTTTACGACGGATGATGCATATGTGAAATTTGAGAGAGTTGACTTATAGATGCCAAGATTTATAAATAATATTGATAACCCAACTTATATTGAGCAGGCATTATTGCTGTATGTGCGATATACAAAGTTTTTGGAAGACGATTACGCATATGATGGATTACCAATAAATGAATATTTTGAAAATTTGATAAAAAGAACATCCCCCTTCTTTTTTATTGTTGTTGAGCAAAAAGAGGTTGCCGGATTTGTGTATTTAGACAATATAATAGGTGATTCTAAAAGGCTTCATTGTGCAGAGTTGGTAACTTGTTTTTCAAAAAAATATTGGGGAAATTATACAAAAATGTGCTCTAAAATATTTATGCACTATTGCTTTAATGTGCTTGGATTTAAGAAAATAAAAGCCCTAATTTATCCTGAAAATATCAGAATTAGGGCCTTACTCAAATTTGCGGGTTTTGAAAAAGAAGCATTATTAAAAAGTGAAACTATGAGAAATAACAAATTGCAGGATATATTAGTGTATTCTTGCAGGAAGGCGGAAAAATGAAATTTGAAATAGAAGAATCAAATAAAAATTTAAACGAAAATGAAGAAAAATATATGGTCGGAAAAATTGCTGCACTGTATGAAAAGTTTAATGATATGAGAAATTCTCAATTGACAGATATCAAGTTGATTAGAAATGCGATATATAATACGGATTTACCAAGAGCAAACGGTTGGGACAGCAGAATAGAATTACCGGATATTTATGAATTAGCTCAAACACTTAAATCACATATTAGTCAGAATATGTATTCTCATCCGGATGCAATGTTTGATGTTTCCGGTACAACTCCGCAGACTCAAGCTTTTGCAAACAGACAAAAAGCTATGCTTGTCAATACTTTTGAACAAATGGGTATTGAAAATGAAATAGAAAAAGTTATTGACAGTATTGTTGAAACAGGTGAAAGTACATTGTTTGTTGGCTGGGAAACAAAGATAAAGTCTGTAAGACGTGCACAAACTTTTGAAGAACAGCTAAATGATTCCGACAGAAAAGGTTTTGTTGTTGATGACAAAGTTATTTATGACAATGCAAAAATAAAGTATATAAAGTCAGAAGATTTTGTATTTGATATTAATAATCGTGAAAATTGGGATAAATGTGCAAAAATTTACAAAACATATTCTACAATTGATGAATTGTTTTGCGATAAATCAAATAATTTATTGAATAATGCAAAATTGGAAGTGTTGAAAGGAGTGGTGGCAAGTAAGAAAAATAGGAGTAATGAAGATTCCTCCATAAATGGAAATAAGGTAGAAGTCTTGGAATATTGGGGAGATATAGAACTATCTGACGGAACAATATTAAAAAATTGGCTGGTTGTAGTTGCTGCAAGACGAGAAATAATAAGGTTTGAAGCTAACCCGTTTGTTATAAACCCTTTTATACACGCAAATATTATAGAATCTCCTTCAACAGGTAGGGGTGTTTCTCCTCTCAGAGTTGCGTTGATTTTGAATAGTTTAGCATCAACAATTTTGAACAAACAAATTGATGCACTTGCTTTGATGATGAATCCCCCTTATCTTGCGCCTAAAGGGTGCTTTAAAGGTCAGCAGGATGTAAGACCGGGCAAAATTATTGAATATGATGCAGCTTTGATGCCTCAGGCACCTATCCCTTTGGCTTTTGATAAAGCTATGGTTGGCTGGGATTTCTTAAATTACTTCAAATCAACAATAGAAAGTGCTACAGGAATTTTTAAGAACATGGCAGGGAATATTCAAGCTGCAGATAGAACTGCGACAGAAATAAATTATTCCGTAAACGGGCAGGAAGCGCGATTGAATATGATTTTGGATTCAATTAACAGAAAAATTATTGTTCCTATGGTTGAAAAAACTGCTGAAATAATTTCATATTTCAAATTGGGCAGAGAGCTTATAGGTATAAATGAACATGGTAAAACTAATTTTATAGAGATTGATGATGAAGTCAGAAACGGTAATTATATTTATCGTTATGGCGACAGAAAAGCTACATTTGAAAGGAAAACTAGACTAAGAGAATTGTTTGAAGTTGTTCGTTCTTTTGCACAAGTCCCTGAAGTTGAGCAAAGGATTGATTGGCTTGAATGTTTCAAATTTGCTTTGGAACAATACGGAATAGAAAATGCAAATAATTTTTTGATAGAAAATGATAAATAAGGCGCTATTGGCGCCTTATTATTAGGTATAAAAAAATGCTAAATAAATAATAAATATAGTAAACAGTATTATTGGGATAAAGTTTAGTATAATTCCAAAACTAACAATAAAATTTATTATTTTATATTTTGAATTTATCATATATTTTTTGTTGCAGATGCCAAAAAGGCTGAATATAGCAGTTAATATAAGGTGCAGTATATAGAACAAAAATTCTTGTACAAAAGCCATTATTGAATAAAATTCGTCTTTATTTTCCACAAAATCTAATCTGCAAGAATCCGGTATGTATATAAATGTAAAAAATAACCATATGGGAAATGTAATATATCCCATAATTGATAGTAATTTTGTAAAAACAGAATGATAATTAATCCTCATTCTGCAACCTTACCATAAATAAGAACGGAAATATATAATGAACAAGAAATATAATTATGATTTAAAAAATATCAGGGATTGGAGAAAAGAATTTAATAGAGAAATTATAGATAAAACTGTTGAATATCAAAATAAATACAATTTTGATATAGGAACAGGAAAACATGCAACTTGGAACAATGAGGCAGATGCATTTAAACATGCATTTATGCAAGCCAAAATGGTATATAAATCAGGCGGAATAGAATTACCGGCAACAATACTTGGCTTGGAAATTACCATGAATTTATTGAGGGTAATAAAATTCAATCTGAAGGTGAAAAGAACATGGATTTATGGAATAACT
>CAMPBE010000037.1 GCA_946636615.1 uncultured bacterium
GCGCGTAGCACCCGCCGGAGGCAAAAAGAATTTTATTCTTTTTTGTATTTTTCTTATCAATAACATGTTTTATGTATAATAAGAATATGAAAGAATATGATTTTTATATAGTTCCGACTCCTATTGGAAATTTAGGAGACATAACCTTAAGAGCAATTGATACATTAAAAAATGTAGATATAATAGCCTGCGAAGACATAAGAGTAACTCAAAAATTACTCAACCACTATGATATAAAAACAAAATGTATTTCATATCACAAATTTAATGAAAAAGAACGAGTCAATTATTTTCTTGAACTTTTAAAAGAAGGTAAAAAAATAGCCCTTGTTTCAGATGCCGGAACTCCTCTGTTTTGTGATCCGGGAGCAGTTATTGTCAAAGAATTGGAAAATAAAGGTTTTTCAGTAACGTCACTTGCAGGTGCAAATGCTGTTGCAACATTTTTATCTCACGTTGCACGAGATGCTGAAGATTTTGCATTTGTTGGCTTTCTTCCCAAAACTCAAAAACACTTAGAAGATTTACTAAAAAAATTCCTATCAACAGATATGATCTTTTACGATTCTCCTAACAGAATTTTAAAAACTCTCGAAATTATAAAAATAAATAGACCTAACTGCAAAGTTGCAATCGGAAGAGAACTTACGAAAATATTTGAAGAAGTAATTATCGATAATATTGATAATTTAATAGAATTTTATAAAAAAAGTCCTATTAAAGGAGAAATTGTCGGTATGGTATATCGAAATAATGAAAAATCAATTGAAAATATAGATGAAAAAATATCTGTCCTAAAAGAAAAAGGGTTT
Source organism: uncultured bacterium (assembly GCA_946636615.1). GTDB lineage: Bacteria > Cyanobacteriota > Vampirovibrionia > Gastranaerophilales > Gastranaerophilaceae > Stercorousia. Next base: position 813 of record CAMPBE010000037.1, read on the forward strand.
AAAGCAAAAGAAATTTCTATAATATTATCAGAACTTTACAATTATAATAAAAATGACATATATAAAAAATGCTTATAACAAGAATAATACAATTATTAAGATAAAGAATTTATTTATTTTATTAAAAATTTTACTTTTAAAAATTTATGGTATAATGTTTGTAGAATAGTAGAAGTTTTTAAGGTAGATAATTTCTTGAATTCAAAAAATAAAATATACATATCACTAATAGCCCTATTAACGGTTCTAATGTGTCCATTACAAAGTCCGGCGCAAAGTAATTTTTGGGGAGATACCGTAGATTATAACATCCACGACATTCAACCACCTTCTGCTACACAATACGGATATGGCACAGACGATACCGTTTCTGCTTCTGCTACAGTAAATTCTACCGAAACAAGAAAACTTAAAGATATTGAAATTGTTGGTAATAATGTTATAGAAACTTCTCAAATATTGGATAATATCCCAATTAAGGCAGGAGATACATACACAAGAGATGCTGTTCAAACTAGCCTTAAAGCCATCTACCAAATGGGTTATTTTACAGAACAAATGAAAGCCGTTCCTGTTGATAATGCTGATGGTACAGTCACTTTAAAGATTATTGTTAAAGAAAATGCTCCCGTAACAGATTTTACTATTGAAGGTAATACCGTTGTTTCTACTGACGAAATTTTGACTTATCTGATGCCTATGAAAGGGAAACCTCAAAACATCGGAGAAATAAATGAAGCTATTGCTCATATTCAAGATTGTTACAGCACAAAAGGATACATTCTTGCACGTATAGAATCTGTATCTGATGATCCTGATGGAACAGTTAATATTAGTATTAAAGAAGGTATCATCAACAGAATTATGATTGCCGGAAACGAAAAAACAAAAGATTACGTAATCGAGCGTAATGTCTTAACAGAACCCGGAACAGTCTATAATGATAATATCTTAAGAGCCGATTTGGTAAGATTATACGCTACACAAGCCTTTAAAGATGTAACAAGAGAAATTGAGCCTACTGATGACCCTGATTTTTACGATATTACAATCAATGTTGAAGAACAAAGAACAGCAACAGTATCTGTTGGCGGCGGTATCGACTCTGTAACAGGTTTATTTGGATCTGTAGGTATAGCAGATAACAATTTCTTAGGCCGAGGAGAAAGAATTTCACTTAACGGTATAGCAGGTACAGGTGTAATTTTAAATGACTCTTCAATTCAACGAAGAATGAATTTACAAGTTGAATTAAGCTATTTTAAACCTTATTTCTTTAATGCTGATACATCTTTGATGAACAAAATATTCTACAGAGATTTCGGTAGTTATCAAATACCTCTTGCTATTGAAAGACGTATAGGTGCTGAAGCTACAATAGCACATAGAATGAAGTTTAATAGACACGTAACATCAACACTTTCGCTGGGTGTGGAAAATATCAGCGTAACTGAGGGTGATAAAAAGAAAATTACAAATATGTACAACAGATACAATATTCCTATTTCCCATCGTGCAAAACAATTGGAAGGCGGATTGTTCTTATCTTTAAGCCCAGGGTTAATGTATGACACTCGTGATAATTCAGTTGTAACCAGAAAAGGTACAATGGCAAGCATAAGGTTTGATGAAGAATTTGGTTTGAACGGATTTAACAAAACTCATGGAAAACTTACAGGTATGGTAAAACAATACATACCTATTGCAAAGAAATCTTCATTGTCTTTCACTGCTAAAGGTGGAGGTAAAATACACGGTGAAAATATGCCTGAAGTAATGGCATATAGATTAGGTGGTCCATACACTATCAGAGGTTTCAAGATGAGTGGCGTAGGTACCGGTGATGCTTTCATTATGGGTAGTGCTGAGTTTGCAACACCAATACCATTTATGGACAGAACAAGAATTCAATTTTTACACAACCTAAGATTTACAGTATGGGCTGATGCAGGTAAAATATTTAATCAGTCACTCACGGATAAGATGTACGACAGGCCCGGATATGCAGTTGCTGCCGGTGTTGGCTTGAAACTATACGTTCCCGGAATGGGACCGTTATCAATCGATTATGGTATTCCGCTTACAAATCCGGGGTCAAACGGAAACAAAAACGGATACTTTACATTTGGTGTAGGCGATATAATGTATTAATGGAGGTATAAAATGAAAAAAATTATATTAACAGCAATGTTAATTTCTGCAGGCTTAGTATTTGGTCTTAAAGCAAATGCTTCCGGTGTCGGATATATTGACTATTCTAAAGTTCAAGAAAATTTCTCATTTGCTCAACAAGCAATAAAAGAGATTGATTCTAAAGCCTTGGAAATGCAACAATATATGGTAGACAAAGAAAAACAATATAAATCTTTGGATACACCATTAAAAAAACAAAATTTTGAAGAACAAACTGCTCGTGAATTCAAGCTTAAAGAAGATGCTTATATGAGATTAAGATCTCAAAAAGAAGAACAAGTTTACAATAAAATTCAAGCTGCCGCAAAACAAGTTCTTGTAGAACAAAAACTTGACGCAATAGTTGACTATAGAGTAATTTTTGTTGGCGGAGTTGATATTTCAGACTTAGTAATACAAAAATTAAAAAGCGGTCAATACTAATTATTATAGTGCCGACATTATAATGTCGGCACTATAAATTTATATTTATATTTAGGAGAGATATGAAATACACAGAACATGGTGAACAGTATCATATAGGCTTAAAACACGGTGATGTTGGAGAATACGTAATTCTTCCCGGTGATCCTAAACGTTGTAAAAAAATTGCCGAATATTTTGATGAAGCAAAACTTGTCGGCGACAGCAGAGAGTTTATTACATATACAGGTTTTTTAGATGGAGTTAAAGTTAGCGTTACATCAACAGGTATTGGTGGAGCTTCTGCATCAATTGCATTGGAAGAACTTGTTAATATTGGGGCTAAAAATTTTATACGAGTCGGAACTTGTGGCGGAATGGATTTGAATGTCAAAGGTGGCGATATTGTTATTGCAACGGGCGCCATAAGAATGGAAGGAACATCAAAGGAATATGCTCCTATAGAATTTCCTGCTGTTGCAAACTTAGATATTACTAATGCGCTTGTAAAATCAGCTAAAAATTTAAATTACACATACCACACAGGAATTGTTCAGTGCAAAGATTCATTCTATGGGCAACACAATCCGGAAAAAATGCCTGTTAGTTATGAATTACAAAACAAATGGGAAGCTTGGAAACGCCTAGGCTGCCTTGCTTCTGAGATGGAATCGGCAGCTTTATTTGTTGTAGGAAGTTACTTAAAAGTAAAAGTTGGTTCAGTATTTTTGACTGTAGCAAACCAAGAAAGAGAAGCCAAAGGCCTTGAAAATCCTATAGTCCATGATACAAATAAGGCTATAAAAACAGCTATAGAAGCAATAAAAATTCTTATTAAGGAGTAAAAATGTATAATAAAAAAATGCAATATGTTATAAAAACTTGTTCCTGCGAAAACACTCAAGAGTTACAAAATCTTCTTAATGAAATGTCAATGAATGGGTGGGAGCTATATAGCATGCAAGAAGTTGAAAATGACGATGGACAACTTATGTGTCATTGCATTTTTATGAGACCTGCAGAAGCATTAGGGAATTATTCAAATGCGGACGTAATAAACATTTCCAGCTTTAAAAGCCAAATGGAAAAAATGCTTTCTTCCGAACAATCTCCATATGAAGTTTGCTTGGAAATTCAAAGTAAAATCAGAGATATTAAAAATAAGATTTCAAAAATTAAAACAGAATTAGAAGGTGAAGCTCCGGCATCAGTAAACAGAAAGAAATTAAATGATAAAATTTCATCAAAACTTAAAGAACTCGAAGACTTGAAATTAAAATTAGCTCAAGCAACTTCCCCTGACAACATGTATTCAAAGCTAAAAGAAGAAAAGCTTTCTATACATTTGAGTGAAGAAATTTTAGGATATATAGATCCTGACCATGAAATTTTAGAAGAAGAATTGGTTGCAGAAACTGTTAAGTCCCGCCTAAAACTTACAGAACGGTTAGGCTATATTATTCCAAAAATTGTTTTTCAAGATGATGTAAACTTAAATCCTTATGAATTTTGCATAAAAATTCGTGGTATAGATGTATTTAAAGGTAATGTATACCCAAATTATTTAATGTTTTATGCAAACGACATTCACACAGACAAAAAGATTAAAAATTCTATATCAGACACTGATAAAATAACCGGCAAGAAAATTATCTGGATAGAAAAAGAAAAAGCAAAAGATTTTTGGCAAGATGGTATAACGGGAGCAGAATTTATAGCTAAAGCTCTTGAATTTTGTGCAGTTAAATATGTTGATGATCTTTTGGATTATGATGATTTAGACAAATATATAGATGTTGTAAACCAAACAAACAGTTTTCTGGTAGAAAATATTATACCTGATTTTGTTTCACTTTCAGATTTAAGATTTATTTTAACAAGTTTAGTCAGAGAACAAGTTTCAATCAAAAATATTACTTATATTTTTGAAAAAATTAATGATTTTGCAGAAGAAAGCACAAAATCAGATTTAATAAAAAAGATAAGACTTTCTCTTGCGAAGAATATTTGCAACAACTACTTAAATGAAGATGGCACAATTAGTGCATTTGAAATGTCTGATGCCACTTTGGATAAATTTTTACCAAGCTTTGAAGAAAGCGAAGATGCAATAATTAAAATTGATGCGGATTTTGCCGAAAAATTTGCGGCAAAATTAAATAGAAAAATAAAGAAATTAGAAATTGACAACCCTAAAATAATAGTTCCGTTGGAGCTAAGACATTTAATATTCTCGCTTTTAAGCAATTACACCAATAATATAACAGTACTTGCAAGAGAAGAAATCGGCTGCAATATTCCAATTGAAATTATCGCAGAAATATAATTTAAACTATATATTTTTTAGATGTTCTATTTTCAACTCCGGTTTTAATGTTATACAAATAGCATCAATACGAAATTTCTTGACACTATTTTCCGCCAGATAGAACTGAACACCTTTTTTAATATTATCATATTTTGTCTTTGTGATAGCTTCTTGTGGAGCACCAAATGCATTCGTTTTACGTGTTTTAACCTCTACAAAAACAACAGTATCTTTATATTGGGCAATAATATCTAATTCACAAAATTTTGAGTAATGCTTATTTCTTTCAAGTATTTTGTAACCTTGTTTTTCTAAATATCTGCAAGCCAAATCTTCACCGGCATTCCCTACTTTTTTGTTTATCATTGTTTTATACCACACCTTGCAAATTTTGATAACTCTATGAGATTGTAAAAATCTTTATTTTGGCAGTTTTTAGTATATCTTACAGGTGAAATATCTATTCCACCACGTCTTGTATACAAAGCACAAACCATTAGTTCGTCAGCCTTATCCAATAAATCACCAAGCCGTTTAAATATCATTTCGACGCATTCTTCATGAAAATGATATTCCGAACGAAATGAAACCAAATATTTAATCAAACTATCTTCTTTAATATGCTTTTTCGATTTATAATAGATAAACACATCTCCAAAATCAGGTTGATGCGTAACCCTGCAATTTGAACGCAAAGAATCAAATGTCAAATAATATTCTTGATTTTCAAAACTATCTTCAAATTTCAGCAATTGCGGATTTTCATTATAGTCATCCAAGACCAAATCGGCTTCTTCCGTAAATTCCATAAGATTTTTATATCCATCAAAAATATTCACTCTTTCAGCGTTGTTATCCAAACATAACGCTTCCACTTTTGTTTTTAGCTTTTCTGACAAATCTTTTTCAATCATTTTTTTGCATATTTCAAGACACTCTGTTGAATTTTTACCCAAACGAGTCATATTAAAAGAATTAAGATAAAGTTTTAAAGACTTTGATTCAACAATAAATTCGCTTTCACAACTATACTTTAATTTCAGCAAACGAGTAACAGGTAAACCATTCTCTGTCAAACAAGAAAATTCATAAGCTTGCCAAACATCCCAACCGTTAAAAGGCAAATCCTTACAATTAATATTGTATTGTTTTCTGTTTTCACATCTCGGTACACCAACCAAAAGAGATGGATTATATATTTGACTACCTTCTGATTTTTTGCCCAAATGTGTTGATGCAATTTTATCTGTAAACATATAAGAATTTTAGCATAAAAAATGGCAAGCTTTATAAGCTTGCCAAAAATAATTTATTTATTTTACGCAATTTCTTCGTATGCAGCAGGATTATTCAACAAATCATAATTAATTTCGTTTTCATTATCAGCAATTGCCGCAGCCACAACCGCATCTGAAGTTACATTAATTAATGTTCTCATCATATCTGTAATTCTTTCAATAGTGAACAAGAATGCAAAACCTGCAACAAGTTGTTCCGGACTCAATCCCATACCGTTAAGTATTAATGCAATTGTAATTAAACCGGCCCCAGGAATACCAGCGCAAGTAGATGATGCAACAATTGCCAATGCCGCAATTCCAATTACAAGAGGTATAGTAAGAGGCACACCATACGCTTGAGCCAAGAATATTACAGCAACTGTCTGCAATAAAGCTGTCCCGTCCATATTCAATGTTGCACCCAAAGGAAGAACAAAACTGCAAATTTTATGGGATATACCCCTCTTTTCGCAACAAGCTATTGTTAATGGCAAAGTTGCAGAAGAACTTGCTGTTCCAAACGCAACCATCATTGCTTCCGCAATCGCAGAATACAACATTCCAAAATTTACTTTTGAGAAAAATCTCAAGAACAACGGATATACCAAACAAAGCTGTATTATAAATCCAATAAACAAAACTAACAAATATTTAGAAATACTTGCAAAAATATCAATACCAAAGCTTGAAACAGCACTTGCAGTAAGAGCAAATACACCTGGAGCAGCGAAGAACATAATCCAATCAGTTATTTTCATCGTTGCAGCAAAAACTGATTCGAAGAAAGAAACAATTGGTCTGTTTACATCACCAACTTTAGCCAAAGCAATTGCAAACAACAAAACAAATACTATAATAGGAACCATATTACCTTCTGCAAAAGAATGAATAGGATTACTCGGAATAAAACCTAAAAATATGTTCAAAATATTGCCTTGTTGTTGAGCAACAGCAGTTGCAACAGAAGCTTGAACTTCACTTGCCGCATTTTCAGTTATATAATGAGCTGCACCTAAACCCGGTTGGAATATCAATGCAAGTGCCGCACCAATTGTAACTGCAGCAACGGTAATAATACCATAATACAATATCATCTTAGTTCCAAATTTACCAAGCTGCTTATTATCACCGACACTTGTTATACCAATAACAATTGCAGATACAACAAGAGGTATTACAACCATTTGTATTAATCTGATAAACACTTGCCCGATAAATGTTAAAATAGTTGAAACCATTGGAATATCTCTACCGTGAAGAAATATACCAACAAAAATACCTAAAATAATACCAAAGAATATGTGCCAGTTTCGTTTTATACCCAAACCTAACGCAATTAGTATTTGCATATGTAATTTCATATTAAGACCTCTTCTAAAATATTGCTACTCGGCAATTATACAACTTTTCTACCAAAATATCAACGACTATAAAGAAAAATCATTATATTAATGTACTTAAATATTATATATTATAAAAACTCCCATAGCATTAACTAACTATAGAAGTTTTTATTTCGGGATGACAAGATTCGAACTTGCGACCCCCGCGACCCGAACACGGTGCGCTACCAGACTGCGCTACATCCCGACATTATATTTAATTCTAACACAAAACTTTTCAGTTTTGTTCGGTGCGCTACCCCTCTCACAAATTGATACTTAACCAATTTGTTCAACAGAGTGCTACATCCCAATTTGATTTAAAATCGGAACGACAGGATTTGAACCTGCGACCTCTACCACCCCAAGGTAGCACGCTACCAAGCTGCGCCACGTCCCGATATTAAATATTATTCAATTGCCAATGACAGCCTGATAGCCACGCTACCAACCCTCTTTTTTTTGATACTAAATCAAAAAGTGGGTCCCTGCCACGTACAGACTCATCAATGTTATGATTAAGCATTACTTTGACATTATTTATTATATCATCTAAATATTTTTTGCAAACCCTTATCATTGTTGCAAAATTTAAAATTAAATGTTAAACTTTAACTATGAATATTAGAGATTTTAGAAAATTTATTTTTATTAATTCCCAATCTTGCACATATTATATTGACAGAGATAGCACTGTTTTTGCTGGGATATTACGCAACATAGGTTACAAATATAACCAAAAATTTGATGGAAATATTATTAAACAAATTGAGAAAGATTATAGAAAAAATATTACCGCATTAAATTTTATTTTTGCGTTTGAAGTTATTTTATACATATATCTTTTCTTTTTCCCTTTATTTACAAAAATTATGGCTTTACCATACTTTATTGCGATTATAATTTTTGCTATTATCCCTTTAATTGCGCTATATGTAACTTATTTTATTTTTAATAAAAAATATGAAAGTTATTTAATTGGATTGATTGGAAAGTTTGAACAAACACAATTTAGACCTAATATATATAATGTAGAACCAAGTGCATATGAAAGATACGTAAAAACTCCAAGAAACAGTATTTACGCAATTATATCTATAGTATTTTTGTTCTTATTGTATGCGTACACACCAAACTTTATTAGCAACTTAAATATTAAAGAAAAATATAATAGTGTTATTAAATTATCAAATATATATTTAAGGTTTGTTCCTATTAATTCTGATATATATGCACAAAGAGGCTATGCAAATTATAAGTTGGGCAATTTTAAAAAAGCAATTTCCGATTACGAAAAAGCAAATAAATATAGTTTGTCTAACTCTTTCGATTTTGAAATTTTAGGAACCAAAATACTCACAATGTCCAAAGATGAAACACTTCAGGAATTTGATAAATATATAAACGACCATGAACAAGAAAATTTTAAATATTTCTTAAAAAGCCAAAAAGCTATATATTTACAACAAAATAAAGAATATAAAGAAGCTTTAAAGATATATGATGAGCTTATTACAAAATATGAAAAAGAAAAAATTGACACTTTTCCAGCGGATCTTGTTTACTATAACAGAGGTATAATAAAATCGATAATTGGTGATAATTATGGTGCTAATATTGATAAAAGAAAAGCTAGAATGATGTGTTACGATTGTTCTTTTGATGCAATACTTACACTTGTTCAAAGACCTTAATATTAATCTATTATAGTATTGAGTTTTTAATTTTTTTGATATAATCTTTAATTCAAAGAGGGAATGGTTATGCTTATTTTAGAAGACATGAAAGAAATTAATGATATTATAAAAAATTTGGCAGATTTTATCCAAACTAACGAAACAGTTAAACCTGATTTCGAAGAATATATTAAAACAGTTGGTAATATGAATTTTCAATCTGCTTGTTTTAATTATATTTTTGAAAGAAATTTAAACAACAAAAGCATTCTTACGCTATATCTTGAAAACGCAAAGCTTTCAGCTTCTGCAAAAAAAATTGTTAAAGCCTTAATAAATTCTATGTCATCAATATTTGAAGTAAAAAGAGTTCTTCAAAACGGTTTTGATTTATATAACATAATAAACGAAAGAACATATGGAGTTGTTTCACTTGTAAAAATGTCTTCATTTAGAGGGATTGGAACAGGGCAATATGTAGTAGCCAGAATTTTTAAATATAATGACACATATCATTTATTGGAAATATCAGGAGTTTTGCCGTCATCAAGACGCGATGATGCACTAAGATATACTGTTGCAAAAATCATACAAAATCCAGAACTAGTGTATCTTGACAACCCTGAAAAACAAAAAGAAATAGAAAAAGATATAAAATCAATATATAAAAAGTTTATTGATTTCTTTGGAACAGAAGAAATAATAACAACCAATAAATATGCAGATGATATAATAGGCGCATTTAATGACTTTACAGAAGGCGGAGAAAAAACGGATATTTCCGACAAAATACAAAAACCCGATACTTACAAGTTTTTCAATGTGTCTGAATTTAACAATTCATATGAAAATTTCCTAGAAAATTCACTTGGGGGCTTTTCGTCTCACAAAGAAACATATGACGTAGGTATTATATATGACAAAGAATTGGGTCTTTATGCGGTTCCATTCTTTGAAACCTTTAACAAAATTTTTGAAAATGCAGATTCTATACCAAATGCAAAAGCATGCGTGGAATTTTTCTTCGGAAATGATAAATTTTCAGCAAATATAATCAAAAGAATTGCAGAAAAACATGATAATTTTATGGATGTTGTGAACAAATTATTAGGGACTAAATATACACTTGATGAAATATTGGAAAAATACAAATCAAGATATTTAGAAAACAAAATTTTTTCATCAACAACTGTATTATATAAATCCAAAGCTTTTTCAAAAACTTTAGGAATTATTGAAGAGGACATGGAGAAACCTCAATTAGATGGAATAGATTTGAGCAAAATCGGTAGAAATGACCCTTGTCCTTGTGGAAGCGGCAAAAAATTTAAAAAATGCTGTGGAGCAAATCTATAAATTCTACTATATTTATTCATATCCAAACAAGTAAAAAAAAGTCACACATTCTTTTCGTGCGACTTGAACAATAATCTTGGGAGGAGATTTGGGGATAGTTGTACATGCATGATAATGCAAGCATGCCAGATTTGTTACATTTTTATTTAAAATCTTAATAAAAATTTACAATTTATTGATTTTATACTATACTTAGTAGTAAGAGGTTTGGCATGAAAATTCTTGTTATTAACGGCGTAAATATGAATATGCTGGGATTAAGAGAACCGGAAAAATACGGTAACTTAACTCTTAAAGATTTGGAAAAAGAACTGTTTGCTTATTCATTTGAATTAGGAATTGACATTGAAACTTACCAAAGCAATCACGAAGGTGAAATCGTTGAAAAAATACACTCAGCAAGAGACAAATATGACGGAATAGTTATAAATGCCGGTGCATACACTCATACAAGCGTAGCAATAAGAGATGCCATAAGTGCATGTGAAATACCTACAGTAGAGGTTCATATGACAAACATATATAAAAGGGAAGAATTCAGACATCATTCATACATAGCCCCTGTTTGTATAGGACAAATATCAGGCTTTGGAACTAATTCATATAAGCTTGGTTTGAAAGCAATTGTAAATTATATTGAAAGTTTATAAGAATAATTTGGGTAGTATTACAGAATTTTTGTGTTTAAAGTTAAAAAGCAGTTTTGGCAAAATTTACCAAAACTGCTCAATTTATTATTCACAAATTACTTATTTTTGAAATTCTTCTACAAAGGCTTTACCAACATTAAGAGCTTTCAATTCAGGATTTTCAACCCCTGCCTCTTGGTATCTTTTTTCTGCTAATTCAGCAATATCTAAAGCTTTCGCAGCCAACTCCGGATTTGAAGTAAATACCTTCAAATCATTTTCAAGATTGTCTGCTTTTACTGTAGATCTGTCTGCCGGATTTTCAGGAATTTCAGTAATTTCTTTTACCACAGGCGCTTCCACAGAGACAGTATCGACTTCCTTACCCGCTTCTGGCTTTACTTGCTCAATTTTTTGCGGTTGTTGTGGGATACTAGGACTATTTTTCGGGATTTCGTTCATAGTAACATCCTCATTCTTTCACTCATGGCTCTTGCCATAATCTACTCTTTATCTCGTTTTTTGTTTTAAAACGCAAATAAAAAATTTTTTGCTAGTTTGTAAAAAAAAAATTACAAAAATTAATATATATTCTTTTTTTACAGACTGTTTTATGTTATATTAAATGTACAAAATAAGCTTTGTATATAAATATTATATAAAGTATACAACATTGAGGAAACTATTGCAACCATGAATTTTACTAATTTATTTAGTAATATAAACCCAAAAGAAGTTTTAAAAAATTTGCCGGATTCAACGTTTGTTATTGATTCTGACGGTAAAGTTGTTTGGGTCAATGACAAAGCTGCAATTATATTTGAAGGTAAAGTTAGGGATTTAAAAGGTTTGTATTTTAATGAAATTGTTGCAAACGGTCTTGAATTATGCGAGAAATCGTACTCAAGAAGAAATTCTGTGGTTACAGGCGCATTCACTATAGAAGGTAAAGAATTTTTTATAGAAATGAATGCTAAAAAATATATAGATCAGTATTTTGTTACAATAAGAGATATAACTGCAATGACAAACGTTCTTGCAAATGCTGAAAAAACAGGCCGTCTGAATAAAGAAAAAAATATAATGTTAGTTAAACTAGCTAATGAATTTAAGTCTCCTGTACAATCTATAATTGGATTTTCCCAAGCCTTATTAGATGGTTTAGGTGGAGAAATCAACGATAAACAGAACAAATACATTAAAATTATTAATAAAAATTCAACTGAACTTTTGTATTTTATGGATAAATTTTTAGAATTTTCTCAGGCTGAATCATCTCTATTTAAGGTTAATTCACAAGCTTTTGATGTCACAAATGTAATACAATCTATTGTAAAAAATAATGAGAATAACATTTCACAAAAAAATTTAACAATAGATTACGATTTTGAGGAATTAAATAAAAAAACAATTCACAATGACGAACAAGGTTTTAAAATTGCATTCCAAAACATTATTGAAACATCCATAAAATTGACAGATGTTGGTTCAATAATAATAAAAGTTGACAACCCAAGTCTTGAAACTATAGCTGAAAGCGGATGTAAACAAATTAAAAATGCAACAGAAGAATCATACATAAGAATTACTATTTCTGACACGGGTATGGGATTTTCGAGATCTGAGATGGACGGAATTTTTGAACCATACACACAATTGGATAAAACGAATAAAAAATCTGTATTAAGATCTATCACACTTGGTACAGCACTAACTTTAATCAGGCGTATGGGTGGCGATATCACAGTTTCTTCTGAAGTTATGAAAGGTACAACTTTTACAATTATTTTACCTAATGCGAAAGAAGAATAGTTATAAAAAGATATTTCGGGAGAAAATCAATGAGCAATGTTATTCTCAAAAATGTAACTAAAATTTATGATAAAAAAAGCGTTATTAATAACGTTTCTTTGGAAATAAAAGATAAAGAATTTGTTGTTCTTGTAGGGGCTTCGGGATGCGGAAAATCTACACTCCTGAGAATGATTGCAGGACTTGAAGACATTACTGATGGTGAAATTCTAATTGATGATAAAGTTGTTAATAACATACATCCTAAGGACAGAGATATAGCATTTGTATTCCAAAGCTATGCTTTATATCCACACATGACGGTTAGAGAAAATATAGCATTTGGGTTAAAAATGCGCAAAGTTGATAAAGCAACCATAGAGAAAAAAGTTTTAGAAGCAGCAGAAATACTTGATTTAGGAGAATATTTAGACAGAAAACCAAAACAATTATCAGGCGGGCAGAGACAACGTGTTGCATTAGGACGTGCAATTGTAAGAAATCCTAAAGTATTTTTGATGGATGAACCATTATCAAATCTTGATGCAAAATTAAGAGTACAAATGCGTTCTGAAATAAAGAAATTACATGAAAAATTACAAACTACATTCATATATGTAACCCATGATCAAACAGAAGCACTTACTATGGGTGATAGGGTTGTTGTATTAAACAACGGAACTATTCAACAGGCAGATTCTCCTGAAGAAATTTATAATAATCCATCTAATATGTTTGTTGCCGGTTTTGTAGGTTCTCCACAAATGAATTTTATTGATTCAAAAGATTTCCCATATCAAACAAGAGAAAATACTGTAGTTGGTATACGTCCAGAAAATATGGTAAATGGCGGAGGAATAAAATTAACAGTAGATGTAGAAATTACAGAACTTTTAGGCAGTGAAAAAATTGTATATTTTAATATCGGAAAGAACAAATGTTCTGCAAAACTTCCGGCTGATTATATAATCAATGATAAGCTTGAATTAAGTATTAATCCAAAAGATATATATCTGTTTGATAAAACTACAGGTAATAGAGTTTTTTAATAATCAGAACAAAATTATAATTTTGTTGTGTTAATCAAATATTAAAACGAAACTTCTTATAATCAC
>CAMPBE010000038.1 GCA_946636615.1 uncultured bacterium
TAATTTTGTTTAGAAATTATGTTGAGTAAGGAAATTGTTGATATTTGAAGGTCAATTTGTTCGTGTGCAATTACAGATTAATTATTTATTGTGTGTAAAAAATAAAAATCCCATCTTGTAACAAAGATGGGATTTTTAATAATTATAAATAAATTATGCTTCATCAAGAGCTGCAACACCCGGAAGAACTTTTCCTTCTATAAATTCTAATGAAGCTCCGCCACCTGTTGAAACATGAGTGAAATCTTCTGCTTTACAGAATTTTTTAGCTGCTGAAACAGAATCGCCACCGCCAATAACTGATACAGCACCATTTTTTGTAGCTTCAACAATAGCTTCCAAAACAGCTTTTGTGCCTTCTGCAAATTTAGGATTTTCAAAAGCACCTACAGGGCCGTTCATCAAAATAGTTTTTGAAGATTTCAAAACTTCTGCAAAAGCTTTTCTTGATTCCATACCTGCATCAACACCTTCAAATCCGTCAGGGATTTCATTGATTGCAACAAATTTGTTTGTTCCGTTGCCTGAAAAATCGTCAGCAACTAAAACATCTGTAGCCATAACCAATTTTACACCTTTAGCTTTAGCTTTTGCTTCAATAGCTTTAGCTGTTTCAATTTGGTCATCTTCGCATATTGAATTACCGATTTTACCGCCGTTAGCTTTTACGAAAGTATAAGCCATACCGCCGCCAATAATCATATTGTCAACTTTGTCTAACAAATTTTCTAAAACACCAATTTTAGAAGAAACTTTTGCTCCGCCAACAACAGCAGTAAACGGTCTTGTTGGATTGTCAAGAGCTTGTGATAAACATCTGATTTCTTTTTCCATCAACAAACCTGCTACAGCCGGTTTTACAAGTTGAGCAACTTTAGCTGTTGAGGTATGTTTTCTGTGAGCTGCACCGAATGCATCGTTTACATAGAAATCGCCAAGTTTTGCTAATTCTGATGCAAAAGTCATATCATCATCTTTAGCTTCTTCTGCTTTGTAGTAACGAATATTTTCTAACAATGCAACTTGTCCGTCTTTCAAGTTTGCTAATTCTTTATCAGCGCCTTCGCCAACAGGTGATTTTACAAATAAAACGTCTTCACCTAAAACTTTTGACATATGTTTTGCGACAGGTTCAAGAGTAAATTCAGGGTTCCATTCTCCTTTTGGACGTCCTAAGTGGGCCATAAGAATAATTTTAGCACCTTTTTCTTGTAATGCTCTTATTGTTGGAATTATTGCTTGAATTCTTGTGTCATCAGTAACATTTTTGTCAGCATCAAGAGGAACGTTAACGTCTACTCTGACTAATGCACGTTTGCCTCTAACGTCTCCTAAATCTTTGATTGATTTTTTCATATATTTCTCTCCTTTTATAAATATTATTTAAGACGGTTATTTAACCCTCTCGCAATGCCATGATTATAAAAAGAAAAAACATAAATTGCAAATTGACAAATTTTGCAATTGTACAATTAAAATGTATAATTATAAATTTTATGTAAAGATTGTAGTAATATAATTTTTATCGATTATAATAAATTTATTATTTATAATAGGGAATTTATTATGCACGAAGAAAAAAGAATAATAAAAAACATAGATTTTAATATAGATTTAGCTCAAAGTTTTGGTATATATAAAAATAACAGCGAATTTGATTTGTTAGATTATGCAAGTTCAGTGAATATTTCTTGCGGTTTTCATGCAGGAGATCCGCTTACCATTAGAAATGCTTTATTAAGAGCTAAGGAAAAGAATGTTGTAGTGGGTGCTCATATTGGTTTTGATGATATTCAAGGGTTTGGATACAGAGATATGGAACTTACTGCAGATGAAATTGAAGCTCTTGTTGTTTATCAGGTTGGCGCTTTGATGACATTTGCAAAATCATTTAATATGGAAATTGAACATGTTCGCCCACATGGTGCTATGTATAAGAAATGTGCTAGTGATTTTTCATTTGCTTGTGCAGTTGCTAAAGCTATTCAAAAATGTTCAAAATGGCTTATATATTATGGTGCAACCGGTGAAATAACAGAAAAAACAGGTGAATTGCTTAATATTCCTGTTGCACAGGAAGTATGTTTAGAAAAGATGTATAACGTTGATGGTACAGTAAATACAATTGCAAAAGATAATGAAAATACGGATATGGAAATTCAGAGATTAAGACAGTTATTGTTTACATCTCAAGTATCAAATGTAGAGGGCGGAAAAACAACTGTCGTTGCAGATACAATACACTTTACAAACAGGTTATCAAATTCATTGGAATTAATAAAACAGGCTTATAATGTAATTACTCCTGTGCCTGTAAATTACAAAAATGCTTGTTTATCAGGCTGGGTAGAATAGTTAGGGGATTGTAATGGTTATTAAAGATATAAGAAAAAATGTTAAAATTCCGGAAGATATGATGTGGTTAGTTCCTGGATTGCAGGTAAAAAGATGGTTTGCATTGATATTTTTTGGCTCGGTATTGATGACGATAGGGATATTGATATTGTTTGATATCAAGCCAATTTTCTACACAATGGAGTTTGTGAGAAAAATCGCAATGAATATTTCAACTGAGTGGTTAGCTTTTGCAATTGTTATGTTTGGTGCAAGTTTGTTTTTTAAAGGCTGGCAAAAAACAAACCTTTCTATGCTTGAAGGCTCTGATAATCATTCATTATTGGAAAGTTTATACAGAAGAAGAAAACTCAATCGAGGTCCTAAAGTTGTCGCAGTTGGTGGCGGAACAGGTTTGTCAATGCTGTTAAGAGGCATAAAACATATTACAAATAATGTTACAGCAGTTGTTACTGTTGGTGATGACGGTGGAAGTTCTGGTAGATTGCGTGAAGAAATGGGTATTTTGCCACCGGGAGATATAAGAAATTGTATTGCAGCATTGGCTGATGATGAAGATTTGATTACAAAATTATTTCAATATCGTTTTAAATCCGGTGAAGGTTTAGAGGGTCATAGTTTTGGAAATCTTTTCCTTACTGCACTTTGTGCTATAACAGGTGATTTGGTGCGTGCAGTTAAAGAGTCATCAAATGTTTTATCAATACGCGGTAGAGTTTTGCCGTCTACCCTTGATGATATGAAGCTGGTTGCTGAAATGGAAGACGGTAGAGTAATTCATGGCGAATCTAATATTCCGGAAGCACATGGTAAAATTAAAAGGTTATATACGGATCCTCAAGATTGCAAAGCTTTAGAGGATGTTATAAACGCTATAAAAGATGCAGAATTGATTATACTTGGGCCTGGAAGTTTATATACAAGTGTTATTCCTAATTTGCTTGTCAAAGAAATTGCGAATGAAATAGCAAAATCATCAGCAAAAAAAATATATGTTTGTAACATAATGACTCAACCGGGTGAAACTGATAGCTACAGTGTAGCAGATCATGTAAGTGCTCTTATGCAGCATGCGGGAAGCCGCAATATAATCGACACTGTTCTTGTAAACGATAGTTTGCCTTCTAATTTGGCACAGAAATATCAAATGTCAGGTTCTTATCCTGTTAAATTGGATAATGAAAATGTGAAAAAACTTGGAGTAAATATTTTCCCTAAAAAGCTTATAGAAGATAGTAAAGAGGGTTTTGTTAGACACAGTTCAAATCGTGTTGCAAGAGCGATTTATTATTGGTATAGAAAAGAGTTAAAATCAGAAAAAGGTTTTTTCAAAAAAGATAACGAAAAACAGGTTTGTAATGTCTAAAAAAATTACGGTAAAAAGTATTCAAGAAATTAAAGATAATGGTGAAAAATTTTCCGTATTGACTGCGTATGATTATTCAACCGCAAAATATCTTGATGAAGCAGGTATTGATATTGTGTTGATTGGTGATAGTCTTGCGATGGTTGCTCTAGGTTATGAAACGACACATTCAGTTGGTGTTGAGGAAATGAAAATTTTTACAAAAGCTGTTGCAAAAGGTGTTAATCATGCAATGGTTGTGACGGATATGCCTTTTCTGAGTTATCATACAGATGTTTCTACAGCAATAGAAAATTGCGGGGAAATGGTAAAAGTTGGTGCAAATGCTGTTAAAATAGAAGGATATAGTGATTATATTTTATCTGTTGTAAAACGGCTTGTTGAAACGGGAATCCCTGTTATGGGTCATTTAGGCTTTACTCCTCAATTTTTAAATACTCTTGGCGGATATAAAATTCAGGGAAAAACAAAGGAAGCAACTGAAGAAATCTTAAAGCAGGCTAAAGATTTAGAAAAAGCAGGAGCATTTTCGGTTGTTTTGGAAATGGTTCCTCAGGAAAGTGCAAAATATATAACGGAAAATCTTTCTATACCAACCATTTCATGCGGAGCCGGTAAATATTGCACGGCGCAGGTACTTGTATCTGATGATATATTTGGAAAATATTCTGATTTTACTCCGAAATTCGCAAGAAAATATGGTGATATGAAAACATTAATAACAGAATGTGCCAAAAAGTTTGATAATGATGTGAAAACCGGCGCATTCCCAAATGACAAGGAAGTGTTTTAATTATGAAAATTGCTATATATCCGGGAAGCTTTGATCCTATAACAAAAGGTCATTTAGATATATTAAAAACAGCTGCCGGAATTTTTGACAAAGTTATAATTGCAGTTGCAAAAAATTCTGAAAAGCATGGGTTTTTGCCAATTGAAACAAGAGTGGAGTTAATCAAAAAGAGTGTTGAAGAGCTTGATAATGTTGAGGTTGATTCTTTTGACGGTTTAACAATTAATTATGCAAACAAAAAAGGTGCAACGGTTTTGATTAGAGGTTTGCGTGCCGTATCTGATTTTGAGTATGAAATGCAATTATCTCAAGCAAATAGCGCACTTGATCCTGATGTAAAAACAGTTTTTTTAACTACAAAACCAAAATATAATTTTATTTCATCAAGTACAATCAGGGAAATATTTATAAATGCCGGTGATATTTCAAAATTTGTTCCTGAACCGGTTTTTGAATATCTTTCAAAAGAGTATAAAGTTCAGCAATAATCAATAAATTTATAAACTTGAACAAACATTAAGATAAAATATATTAATGTTCACAATATATTTGACAATTAATTTTTGCTTATGTAGAATGTAAATTGAAAGGGATATGGAACAATGCAACAACAAAATGGTGTATACGATTTATTAAAAATGTTGGAAATTTCTTTGGAGGAAGGTTTTCCTATTATTCCCCGCAAATTTACGGTTGTAAAAACAAAAGAAATTGAAACTTTGATTGATAGAATTTATGCTTCTTTGCCTGTTGAAGTTCAGGAAGCAAGAGCTTTCTTAAGACGCAGAGAAGAATTACAGATAGAAGCTCAACAAAAAGCTGAAAAAATTATTAGTGATGCTCAAGCTGAAGCTGACAGAAAATTATCAGAAGCAGATTTTATAAAAGCTTTAGAAAGAGAAGGAATTAGAATAAGAACTCAAGTTCAGCAAGAATGCGAAGAAATTAAGCGTAAAGCAATGGATGAAGCAGAAAATATCAGAGCTCAAGCAACAGAAGAAGCAATGAAAACAAAAGAGGGTGCTGAACTTTATGCAGAACAGGTTTTAACAAATTTGGAAAAGAACTTGACACAACAGCAGCAAATTGTTAAAAACGGTCAAGTATATATGGAAAAGTTGAGAGCAGAATCTTTTGGAAATTATGATGTTCCAACTTCATACTCTTCTGAAAGAGCTCAGATGACTGATTATGCAATAAGATAGTTAAATTTTATAAAAAACATAAAAGAGCCGATTTTTGTCGGTTCTTTTTTGTAGCTTATAGTTTGTTAACATAATTATTGCAATTTATTTTTTTTTGATGTAGCATAATGTTATAAGCCGAAAAAAGAGAATGTGAGACAAATCACATTCTTTTTTAAAGACTTAAATAATATAACTAAAAAGACAAAAAGGAAAATAAAAATGGGTATCAAAGGTAAAAATGACAGAATGGTAGTTTTAGCTTGTGAAGATTGCAAAGAAAGAAACTACACAACAACAAAAAACAAAAAGAACATTAAAGAAAGATTAGAATTGAGCAAATATTGCCCAACTTGTAAGAAACATACTAATCATAAGGAAACTAAGTAGCCGAATTTTCGGTAGAGTGAAGCGTTAGCGAAACTCGTAACTTCCAAGACTTTGGAGTGAGTCACATTAAATTCAAAAGAATTTAATAAGCGAACGAAAAGGTCGGAAGGCCGAATAATTCGGAAGCGCTGGGGAAACCCGCTTGCGTCCTTAGTTCAGTTGGTAGAACGTCGGTCTCCAAAACCGGATGTCGAGGGTTCGAGTCCTTCAGGGCGCGAATTATATAAAGGAAATAAAAATGATTGATTCAGAAAATTCTACACCGGCATGGTTAGAAAATACTACAAATTCAGTAAAAACGTACTTCAGAGGTGTTAGATCCGAATGGGGTAAGATTAGTTGGCCTGAAAAACGTCAGGTTGTTACGGAAACAATATTTGTTATAGCTATTGTGTTTGTTTTTACGGTAGCTGTTTATTTGATGGATATCATTTTTAAAGGACTGTTAGGACTTATAAAATAAAAAGATCTACAAGAAAATAAAGGTGGATTATGGCGAAAAAAGAAAAATCTATGGCAGAAGAGTTGAACGAAGATAAAGCGTTAGAGGCTGAACAAGCAAAAGCTGAAGCTGAAGTTCAAGCTGAAAAAGAGAAAGCAAAAAAGAATCAAAAACGTTGGTACATTGTTCACACATATTCAGGATATGAAAACAAAGTAAAAGTAAATCTTGAAAAACGTATTGAATATATGAATATGGGTGATAAAATCTTCAGAATTGAAGTTCCACAAAAAACCGTTACTCAACTTAAAAACGGCAAGAAGCAGGAACGTGAAGAAAAAGTATTCCCCGGTTACGTTCTTGTTGAGATGATTATGGACGAGGACAGCTGGTATGTAGTTAGACATACATCAGGTGTTACAAAATTTGTAGGTTCTGAGAAACGTCCTATTCCTGCAAGAGAAAGTGAAATTAAAAAGATTATTAACCGTTCTACATCAACTACTCAGAAAATTGAACTTGATGTTAAAGCAGGAGATAAAGTCAGAATTACTTCAGGACCATTCGCAGACTTTATTGCAGATATCATTGAAGTTTATCCTGACAAATCTAAACTTAGAGCAAATGTTTCAATCTTCGGACGTGAAACTCCTGTTGAACTTGAGTATAAACAAATTCAAAAACTCTAATAAATAAAAATTTATAAGTAATGTGTGATAGCACAAATGTACAAATAATGTGGAAGGGACGCCCCCGTTAATACCACAAAAGGAGAAAAAAATGGCTAAAAAAGTAGTAGGAAAAATCAAGCTTCAAATCGAAGCCGGTAAAGCAAATCCATCACCTCCGGTTGGTCCTGCTTTGGGTCAACATGGTGTAAACATTATGGACTTCTGTAAACAATTCAATGCAAAAACAGAATCTCAAGCAGGATATATTATTCCTGTTGTTATTGATGTTTACGAAGACAGAAGTTTTTCATTTATTGTAAAATCACCTCCGGCACCTGTTTTAATCAAAAAAGCATTAAACTTGCCGAAAGGTTCATCAGTTCCTAATAAGGATAAAGTTGGTGAGATTACTCAAGCTCAGCTTGAAGAAATTGCTAAAATTAAAATGAACGACTTAAATGCAACAACTATGGAAGCTGCTGTAAACATGATTAAAGGTTCTTGCAGAGCTATGGGTGTTACAGTAAAAGCAGAATAATAGTGATATAAAATTACTTTGAAGTATGGAAGGACAGAAGTCCGCTAATACCATGAAAGGAAAGAGCCTTCGTCATTATACTTAAAAAGTAAACATGAACTTATAAAGAAGGATGAAAAGAAAAATGAGTAAATTAACTAAAAAACAACAAAAAATGCAACAGATGTTAGAAGGTTTTGAACAACCTGCTACAGCTGTTGATTCAATTAAAAAATTAAAAGAAATTTCTAAAGAAGTTTCTAAATTTAATGAAACAGTTGAATGTCATATGAGATTAGGTATTGATGTTCGTCAAGCAGATCAACAAATCAGATCTACAGTAGTGTTACCAGCAGGTTTGGGTAAAACCGTTAAAGTTTGTGTAATCGCTAAAGGTGCAAAAGCTACTGAAGCAAAAGATGCAGGTGCTGATTTTGCAGGCGCTGAGGAAATTATTGATAAAATTTCTGACGGCTGGTTTGATTTTGACACATTGATTGCAACACCTGATTGTATGGGTATGTTAGGTAAATTAGGTCGTGTATTAGGACCTAAAGGTTTGATGCCAAACCCAAAAACAGGTACTGTAACAATGGATATTGCTAAAGCAGTTAAAGATGCTAAAGCAGGTAAAGTTGAGTACAGAGCTGACAAACAAGGTATGATTCACTGCCCTGTTGGTAAGATTGAATTTTCTGAAGAAGATTTGTTGAAAAACTATGCAACTCTTGCAGATGCAGTTTTGAGAGCAAAACCGGCTTCAGCAAAAGGTACATTCGTTAAGTCTGTATATTTATCAACAACAATGGGACCAGGAATTAAACTTGATCCTAAAAACTTTGCTGCAGAAGTTAAAGAACTTATGGCATAGTAAATTTTTTGAAATAAAGACATCCCTAACTTGTTAAGTAGGGATGTTTTTTATGCTTTATTTTTGTATTTACAATGCTCTGATGATTTCTTTTATATTCAAATCTGTTACTTTCAATAGTGCAACGGTTCGGTCGGTTTCATCAAAGGCATTTAATCTTTTTAATGTTTCAGAGGTTTTTAAGACAAGAGTTTGGTTTTCTGATTTTAAAAGTTTTTGCACGTTAAACGGATTTGAGACAAAATCTAAAGCAGTGTAGACAAACAAACTGTTTTCATTTAATTCGTTTTCTGCTAATTTTGAAAGTTCCTTCTTATTTATTTTGGTTAAATTATTTTTTATATCATAAATTTCATTTTTTGTATCTTTGTCTTCATCAAAAAGATACTCATCGTTTTCTGTAAGGGTTTCAAATTTTTCTATTGCATTCAAAAGTACAACCGCACACTTGCTATCATTAATTTTGCCCATTAACATTTCAAAAACATCATATAGCTCAAAATCAAATACTATCGATAGCGGAAGAATTTCACCAAGTCCATTGATTATGTTGTTGATTACAAGAAGTGAATCTTCATAATATTTTTCTGTAAGTTCAAAAAGATTCATCAAATATGGTATTTCGCCAGCAATATTTTCAGACATAGCAGATGTTTTCATTGAGTTAATAATTTCTGTAATGGCACTTTTATCTCCATAGGCAGTCAAAAATTTTACTGCTTTTATTTTTTCAAAATCATCGTTGTCTTTTAGTTTTTCGATGGCTTGAGCTAAAGATTCTTTATCTTCCCAAGAAGCAAGTGTTGATGCACAATTTTGTGCTAAGTATTCGTTATCAGAATATGCATTATTAATTAAAAATTCTTTTGCCAGCGGGTCTTTTATATATGCAAAATATTTTGCAGCATAAGTTTTTTCATCATCAGTACCATTCTCAAATTTTTCGAGCATAGTATCTGTCAAATCTTCATCAGCGTATTTAACAAGAATAGAAATTATTATTTCTTCATAAGATGGTGAATAATATCTTAAAAAATGTATCAAGTTTAGATAATTATCTTTGTTGCAGACTGATTTAATCCTTTTTGCTACATTGTTTTTGACAAAATCAAAAAGAAAATCTTCTTTTTCAACAAGTTCCGCAAAAAGTTCTATATCGCAATCATTTATAAGACTATAAGCAACAGGCTCAAAATCTTTCGGATTTTTACCCGTAAGTTTTTTTAGTTTTTCACTCATAACAAACCTAGTCTAAATAAAATACAGTAATAACTTTGTGGCCTTCTTCAGCATATTGTACGGCATTGTGCAAAGTTTTACTTGTATGAGATAAGAAACATATCAATTGATTGCAATCGTCAATAATTTCTCTGTTACAAACGCGAGAAGCATCTGCAAGAGTCATCATTGCTCTATCCGGGTGTTCTACAATATTGGGAACTCCAATAAGTTGATTTTGAACGTCACTTGGTTGTTGTCCAATTGTTTGTGGCAAAATAACTTTCAGTTTATCAGGATTAGCTTTCATAGCACCTCTGATTGCTGCAGCATTTGTTCCTGATGAACCGCCTGATGTAATAATCGTGTTGCCCTGCATTACAAGAGCTGTAGAAAGTGTTTCAATCATTTGTTGATGTGTTATTGGAAGATTACGGCTTCCGATAATCGCAATTTTTTTAGCTGATTGCTTAATTGTTGCCAATTCCATTGCCAATTCATCAACAGTATTAGGAGAATCTGAAGAAACAGTGTCTAACTCGTCATCAATAGGAACTACTATAGAACCTTGTTTTTCTTTGTTTTCATCTTCAGTACTCATAATAATCTTACTCATTAATTTTCTCACTTTCTGATTGCAATCTATACTTTTTTAGTTTATGCTGATTATATCACAAAAATTCAATTTTGGGAATAGGGATATGGAAAATATATTGGAGAATCTTAACAAAGAGCAGACAGAAGCTGTGAAAACAGTCAAGGGCCCTTTGTTGGTTTTGGCAGGTGCAGGCAGCGGAAAAACAAAGCTTTTGACTTCTCGTATTGCTTATTTGATAAACAATTGTTATATACGTCCAAAAAATATTCTTGCAGTTACATTTACAAACAAAGCTGCAAAAGAAATGAAAATCCGTATCGGAAATATTGTCGGAGATGAGGTCGTAAAATACATGTGGGTTGGAACATTTCACAGTATTTGCGGAAGAATGCTAAGAGAAAATATTGAGCAATATAGCTTTCAATCCGGCAAAAAACTTGATAAAAATTTTTCAATATATGATGAAAACGATTCTATGGCGGTAATCAAGCGAGCAATAAAAAAACTGAATTTAGATGACAAAATTTATCAGCCCAAATTGGTAAAAGCAGTAATTTCCAATGCAAAAAACAAAATGCAAGATGCATACAATTTTGCAACTTTTGCAAGAGATTTTAAATCACAAAAAATAGCGTCAATTTATGAGGAATACGAAAATTCATTAAATAACAATAATGCAATAGATTTTGACGATATGCTTATGCTTACCGTTAAGCTGTTGGAACAGTGTCCTCAAGTCAGAACATATTATTATAACAGATTTAAGCATATTTTGGTTGATGAGTTTCAGGATACAAACATGGCGCAATACCAGCTGATAAAGATGCTTTTTACAAATTTGAATGAAGAAATTCCTGAAGATCGTTCACTTTGTGTTGTAGGTGATGTTGATCAATCAATTTACAGTTGGCGTGGTGCTGATTACACTATTATCTTGAATTTTCAAAAAGATTTTAAAAATACAAAATTAATTAAACTAGAACAAAATTACCGCTCTACAGCTAATATTTTGAATGTTGCAAACGCAATTATTGAGAACAATAAAGAGCGTGTTGATAAAGTTTTGTATTCAAATAAAGGTGATGGTGAACTTATAGATTATTTTGAAGCACAGGATGAAGCTGATGAAGCCAACTTTATTGCAAGTAAAATCAAGCAGGATTCCGGTGGAAATTACAATCAGTATGCAATTCTTTATCGTACAAATTCTCAATCTCGTGCATTGGAAGAAGCATGCATTGCGGCAGGAATTCCATATAGAATATATGGTGGCTTAAAATTCTATGACAGAAAAGAAATTAAAGATATCGTTGCTTATTTAAAATTAATTTATAACAACGATGATGATCAAAGTTTCAGAAGAATCGTCAATGTTCCTAAGCGTCAAATTGGTGAAACTACAATAAAAAATTTAACAGAATTTGCAGACAAAGAAGATATCAGCCTTTTTGCAGCTTGCCAAAGAATTGAAGAAGCTATTGAAATTCCGCCCAAAACCCGTTCTCGTTTGAGGGATTTTTCGGAGTTAATTTTGAAGTTTAAAAATGCGATTGGCTCGTACAGCTTGCAGGAATTTGTTACGCTTGTTATTGAAAAAACAGGATATCTGGCTGAACTACAATTGCAAAACACTCCTGAAAGTGAAGCTGATATTGAAAACTTGCAGGAATTAGTAAATGTTGCAGGTGAATTTGAACCTGATGAACAAGAAAATGCTTTGGGTGAATTTTTGCAGCAGGTTGCACTAGTATCTGATTTGGACGGAATGGATGATATCACAAACAATGTTACTCTAATGACACTTCACTCAGCTAAAGGTTTGGAATATCCGGTTGTTTTTCTTGCAGGATGCGATGAGGGTGTATTTCCGCACCAAAGAACGTTTAATATTCCTGCAGAAATGGAAGAAGAACGTCGTTTGATGTACGTTGGGGTTACTCGTGCTGAAGAAAAATTGTACCTGACATCTGCAAAACGTCGTCAAATGTGGGGAGAATACAAGTATTACAACCCATCAAGATTTATTGAAGAAATCCCGCACAATCTTTTGAATCCGATTGGATTTGAAGGCAGCACATCTGAATCTTCAACGTTTAAAAATGCTGTTTCAAAGGTCAAAACGGGGAAATCAGATTTTTCATATTCAGCAGCTCAGTCAGACAGTTTTGGCTACATAAAACCGTCTACGGGTTTTGGTAAAGGTTTTGTGGCTCCGACAAGAGGATTGGCTACGGGAAATACTCAAAGTGACAGACAAAGGCAAAATAACAGTTATTATGAGCAGCCAAAACGCACTCCGAGCCGTACTATCTTAGTCAAATCAAAAGCAAATAAAGAGCGTGACGAAGAACGTACAAAAGAATTTTTTAAGGACAATGCAATAAAAAGAATGCTTGAAGAACGTAGAGCAAAGGAACAAATGCAACAAGCTGTTGAAGCTGAACGTCAAAAGAGAATGGAGACAACTCAAGCAGTTGAATATATTTTTAACGAGGGTGAGAGAGTTTTTCATGACAAGCTTGGTGTAGGTCATATAAAATCGGTTGAACAAATCGGCGACAGCCTTATGTATACAATTGATTTTGGCAAGCAGGGCATAAAGGCTATGGATGCTGCTTACGCAAGATTAAAGAAATTTTAATTAGAATAATTGACAGAATAAAATTTACCATAACTTAATAAATGGTTGAAATATGATATATATATATGCTATTCTGACCGCATGAAGAAAATTTTATTATTTGCAATCCTTTTAATATGTGCTTCTTCCGTGTCTGTTTTTGCAATATCATATGATGCACAACAGCATTTCGTACTTGCCACGGGATATGCAGAAAAAGGTCAATATGAAAAAGCAATAACAGAATATAATAAGGCTATATCTTTTGACAAAAATTATTCTGATGCATATTGGCACAGAGGAGTTACAAATATTCAACTTAGAAAATTTGATGATGCGGTTTATGATTTTTCAAAAGTAATTGAATTAACAAATAATCCTCAGAATAAAGCTGCTGCTTATTGGCAAAGGGGACGAATGAAAGCGGAACAAGGGAAGTTTAATGAAGCATTACAAGACAACTTGGCTGCAATAAAAAATAACCCCGATTTCTATTATCCGTATTATGATATTGCGGTTATAAAATCAACACAAAATGATTTTAAAACGTCTGCAAAATATTTTGAGAAAACAATAAATATTTTGAATAATAAACAGCAAAAAAATAATGATATCATCGAATATTTATCAAATTCCTATTCAGGTTTATCCAGATGTCAAATTGTTCTTGGAAACTATAATGATGCAATAAATAATGCAACAAAAGCTATTAACATATATTCCAATCATCCAAGAGCATATGGCAATAGAGCATTAGCAAAAACTAAATTAAAAGACTATAAAGGTGCAATGGACGATTATGCAAAATCAATAGAATTAAATCCTAATGACCCTGCTGTATATCTTAACAGAGCAGAAATAAGAGAAAAAGTCTTTAATGATTATAATGGTGCAAAAGCTGATAGAGAAAAAGCCAAAAAATTATTAAAAAACTATTTAAACAATGCTGTTTTAATTTAAAAATAGAAAAGCCCAACAAGTAAAAAATGTTGGGGTAGAAACCCAATCTACAGTTTTCACGTTTGTGTTCACCGCTGCTCGTCTCTC
>CAMPBE010000039.1 GCA_946636615.1 uncultured bacterium
CAATGGCTGTTCCTCAGTATGCGCAACCGCAACCACAATATGCACCGGTAACAAACCCTTATTATGAATATCCTCAAGCTCAACTGTATAGCTATCCTCAAGCACAAGTTGCTCAACCGTTTTACATGCCTCAACAACCGATATGCCAACCTTGTGCAGTACCTCAAGCAGCTTATTCAACACAACCTGCTGCTACAGTAATGCCTCAAACTGCTGAAATGGCAATACAAAACGCAGCTCCTCAACAAGTTATACAACAACAAAACATTAATGCTCCAGCTCCTGTTGTAACAGAACCCCAAAAGCCAAAAGCTGAAGCGCAAAAAGTTGAAGTTGTACCACCACAACCGATGGAACCACAAGTTGATTTAAATTCTTTTATTGCAAAATTAACAAACCCTGATTATGAAATTCAAGCAAATGCAATGGAAGAAATCGCAAATATGGTAAAAGAGCAACCCCAAAAAGCAACTGAATTGTTGGACGAAAAAATTGTAAATGCTTTAAATAATATAATTACTGCTGACTCTAGCAAATTGGCAGGCCCTACACCTGAACAAATTGCAGCAAGAGAAAAATTGATGAAAGGTGAACAACTTTCAGATGCTGACAAAACTTTAGCAACAACAATCACACCAATGGAACAAGCTGAACGTAATAAAAGCTATGCAATGTTCACAGCTGCAATAATGCAGAAATTATATGGTGATGAAGTTGCAAAATTAACAGGCTCAACAGTTCCTCTAACTGAATTACCTGGAGCAACAACAATTGTTGAACAATTGAAAAACAATGAAAACCCAATGGTTAGAACATCAGCAATCGAAGCACTAAGCTACATTCAACAACCTGCTTATAAACAAGACTTGTCAACATTATTCTCAATAGCTAAGAATGATCAAGATAAGAATGTTCAAGAAGCAGCAAATGCAGCATTAGCAAAATTGGAGCAAGTTCAAGCTGCAGCATAGTGAATTCTAAATAATTTCTTTCTAAAAAAACTCCCTTTTGGGAGTTTTTTTCATTGAAAATATTTTTTATTTGCTTAATTTGCTAATTCTTTAAATATTTTTAAG
The DNA here is from genome assembly GCA_946636615.1 of uncultured bacterium. GTDB lineage: Bacteria > Cyanobacteriota > Vampirovibrionia > Gastranaerophilales > Gastranaerophilaceae > Stercorousia. The sequence continues at coordinate 1,077 of CAMPBE010000039.1, forward strand.
TATATTTTTGAGCTTTTTTCCCAAGAGAAATCAGCTTTCATTGCAGATTTTCTCATAGCATCAAATGTATATTTGTCATGATATATTCCCATAGAGCAATATATTGCCTGCATCATACTCCAACCGTCATAACCCCAAAACTTAAACCCTGTAGAGTCCGCAAGAGGATAACCTATAACCGTATCTTCCAACCCACCTGTGGCCCTTACTATTGGTAATGATGCATATCTCATCGCAATTAATTGACTCAACCCGCAAGGTTCAAATTTTGAAGGCATCAAGAAAAAGTCACTTCCAGCGTATATTTGATTTGCCAAATCTGCTTTATAACCAATATATGCCCTTATGTTTGATGAATTATTAGAAAGCCAAATAAGCAAATTTTCATAATCTTTATCACCGCTTCCTAAAAATACAAAATCTGCATCAGTATTTTTTAATTCATCTTCTACATCTCTGATAAGGTCTATACCCTTTTGACTAACCAATCTTGAAATCATAGCATAAAGCGGTCTGTCAGAATTATATTTTAGACCAAAAGCTTCACATATAGCTTTTTTATTTTCTTCTTTATTTTTTAAGGTTTTTATATCATAATTTTTTACTAAGTTTTTATCTGTTTTCGGATTAAATATGTCATAATCAATTCCGTTTAGGATTCCAACAAGTTTATGTTGATTCATACGTAATGTATAATCCATGCCTTCGCCAAATTCGCCTGTCAAAATTTCACGAGAATAGTTAGGTGAAACTGCAATAACTTTGTCTGAATAATTAATAGCACCTTTCATCCAATTAACTTTTCCGTAATGTTCAACACCAAACTCGTTGTATACAATATCTTTTCTCATATTTGCAAAATCAAGAACATCTTCAAACCACACTCCTTGGTATGCAAGATTATGAATTTCAAAAACACATTTAGTATTTTTCCAATATTCATCATATCTGTAGTTGCTGTGTAAATATACAGGAATCATTGCGGTATGCCAATCATTTGCATGTATAATATCCGCTTTAAAGTTTAATAATTTAGCATACTCAAGTGTTGCAAGCGAAAAAGCAATGTACCTTTCGTGTTCGTATCTTGGGTCAAGCCATTTAGGATAAACATCATTAAAACATGTAAAATACCAATCGTTATGCACAAAAAACACATTTATATCTGTCCCAGGCAGTTTTCCCATAAAAAGCCTAAACTTATGTCCATTACCACCAAAGTGTAACCACATTTCAGAATTTTCAAGTTCTTTAATTCCGTATTTATTAACATCAATAAGACCATGCAGGGGTGTGAATATCGCAATTTCAGCATCATTCTCTATATATTTTGGCAAACTGCCTATTACATCAGCAAGTCCTCCAGCTTTAGAAAAAGGTGCAACTTCTGCAGAAGCAAATAATATTTTCATTATAAACCCTCACTTTCTTATTACTATTTATTGTTGCTCTGTATTCTCGTTTTTTATGTTATCAGTATTTATAAAAAAGTCATCATTTGAAATGTCAGGATTTTCTGATTCAATTGTATCAAGCCTGTTTTCTTGTGGAGTATTGGATGTCTTTTCGATTAAAAAGTCTTCTTCAAAAGCTTCAGCTTCAGGAGTGTAGTTTTGCGGCTCAAAATCAAAATTGAAATTTATTCCGTATTTATTTGCTATATATTTTGAATGCGATGCACAAATTTCCGCTTTATCATATTCTTGTGTATACATTAATATTCTAAACATATTATATTTAAATAACATTAGTATATATTCACTGGAATTATTATTTTTTTCTATTTGTATTAACGTATTGTTAACAATACCAAATGCGACATCAAAATTCTTTTGTTTAATTTGAATTTCACTCATTATGTACCAAGCTAGGTACAAGATAGCAGTCATACCATTGTTACTTGTATGTCTTATTATATTATACGTAATGTGTTCGGCTTTTTCATATGATCTGGCTTTGTAGTATGCATATGCTATCATCAAATCGGAAAACAGCTCTAATTGGTAAACACCTGTGCTTTTTGCAGCAATTTTTGCTTTATATATGTATTCTGCAAAAACTTTTGCATCATTGTTATTGTCACTAAACGCCCTTATTAAGTTAATTAAAATCCAACCAAATTTATCGTTCTCAGCTATTTCGATTTCGGTATCTTGAATTTTGTTGCCTCTTAAGATCTCTTCAATTTGAATAAATAAATCGTATGACTGAGGTATTCCTGATATATTATTTCTTACGATAGATAAAAATTCACCAACAGTTCCCGTTAACAAAGCTACACTTGCCATTGCTACATAACCTGCTGTATCTATCATAAGCATTTTAAAACTTTCCTCATCAAAATAGTCAGGTTTTAAAATTGGAATTGTCTCATCTGTAACAACATTCAATACTTTGTATCCAACGTCAATACAGTCTGCCAAAGCTCCAATACTAAATAAAATTTGTACATGTATTGCTGACATTAAAAAGAAATATGCATTAAAGTTTTGGTCTTGTGGGTTGATAGAAGATGTTGGCAACATTGCCAAAACCTTGTGCATTAGCTCTAATGCGTGGTTGTAATCTTGAGATTGAATTGCACCATTAATCATTTTGTTGCAAAGCTGTATAATTTTTTCTTCATCCGCTGTTTTATCTATATAATTTAAGGTGCTTTCTGCAATATGGAATGACGTTTTTGGAATGTAATCATATAGATTTTCTGCAATACTTTCGTATAGTGCGGCTTTTTTATTTGCAATTTCTTCAGCCACTTCAGGATTAGTATTTTGGTTTAATAACTCTAAAATTTTTCCTGCACAGTTTATATATGCGCTAAAATCACCAAGAGACAAATCAACTTCAGCCAAATCTTCCCATTCTTTGCACTCTTTTTCTCTATCACCCAACAAACTGTACAAATAAGCTTCTTCCGGACTCGGCATATCTGCGCCATTATAAACCTTTTCAAAAAGTTCTTTTGCAACTTCATTTAAATATATTTTGCTTATGGAGGATAGCAGGTTTCTCCTCAAAAGGTTATAATTTGGGAAGTACACACAATTGTTATATTGGTATATATAACCCATATTACTCAATTTCTCAAGAATTTTATCAGTGTTTTTATATTCTAGACTTGCAATTGTGTTCATATCTATTCTTGTGCCCAAAAGAATTATAGAAGTTAAAAACTTCATAGCTTCAGAATCGTCCTGTAATAATTTAAGTCTGCGTTCAATTAATTTATCAAGACTTGAAGGTATAATGATTGTTTTTGGATTAATCATTTCTATAGTTTCTTCATCTGCATCGTATACACCAGATTCAATTAGATACTGCAATGCTATATCTATAAATAAGCTGCTGCCGCAAGCATATTTTGCTATTCTGTGGAAATAAAAATCATTGAGAATGTTTTTGTAGTAAACTTTGTTATTTTCAATCATTTTTTCAAAAGATGTAGCTTTTAGTGTAATCTCTGTGTAATATGGTTGCATTAATAGAAAATGACAATCTTTGTGTAATGAAAAACTCTTATCATATGTGACTAAAAAGCTTATATCAAGATCCTCAAAGGCTTCGAACAAAAATTTAAGTACATCATATGAGCTTGAGTCAATTTTATCAAAATCTTCAATATAAATAAGTGTTTTTGGTATCACCTGTAAAAGAGTTAGAAAAATATCAAAGTATACGTATCTTGTATCTTCGCGGTTTTCCGTTTCTCTTTTTTGTAACGTTATTAAATCTCTGATTAAACCGTCAGGATCAACATTAGAAAACATCGAGAAATCATTTTCGAGAAATAATTTTTGCGAAACAGTATACTCAAATATTGCAGAAACTAAATCTCTGAAAAAAGAATATGGTGAATATTTCATCTCATCATAACAAGTCAAAGATATAATATTGTTATATGCACCTGTTTCTGCTACCGCATTTAACACTTTTAATGTATACGGTTTATACATTTCAGGAGTTTTTAAAGCCATTATACTTTTGGGACAATTTTGCAGTTTGTTCATTATGTGGTATACGGCATCAATATTCTCTGTTCTTATGAATTCGCATTTTATTTCGTCAAAAGTTATAGAATCAATATCATATATTGCATCCGGATCTTTAACCTTTTCATTCATGCTTTGCAAAGCTTCGCCATCCAATTTATCCTGTTCTATCAGCATGTTTTGGACAAAGTTTGGAATTTCTATTGCATCTTCATCTTCTTCATCTTGGACATCTATTTTTATCAAATTTTTAAGATCTATCTCGTAAATCATTACCATTTCGTCCCCTGACATAACAGAGTTTAATGGTAATACATTATAATCTTTCATCAGAATATCGCTAATATCCGCATCTGCCAAAATTTGGAAGGAATCCAATAACCTTTCTTCTTTGGATTTTTTCTCTTGGTTTAACAAATTTACATTATACGCAAATTCAATATTATTTGGGTCATCTTCAATATTACGCTTGTGTAAAAAGACATTACATTTTATATTTGCATCTTTTTTCTTTGTTAATTTCCAATTCATTGTAGTAATTTGGGTTAACAATTCAATAACAGTCCTAATTGCGGTTGCTGTAGAGCTGTTAAAAGTATAGTCTTTCGTACACCTAATTGCATATTTTTTATTAATTATCTGTCTTTTTAAGCCTATTGATTTTGTGTAATCTACTATTATTTTATCAACATTACGTTTAAATTTATTGTAGGATTTGGTTGAACCAAGAATGCTTTTTAATTCATTCATATTTGGAAAATCTATCGTAATAAGAGCATAGTCATCCGAATTTGCTTCATTCATAATTACACTTTTCTCAGTAGAAAAGCCACATTTTTTACATTTTTTATCAATAGTTGGGTTTAGTTTTCCACAATTATGGCATTTTGACATAATTGTATAACCGCAGGATTTACAAACGTTCGCTGTATTTATTGTTTTACATATCGGGCAAGACAAGCGGAGTACCTTTTTGCAATTTGGGCACACCATAGCTTTGTCATCAATTTCCATTCCACATTTTGGGCATTCCATATGTAAATTATACCACGTTATACTCTTAAAACAAACTCATACGAAAATATGAATTTAATTTAATTGTATTTTATTCCCGCATTTTTCATTCTTTTTATACATTCTTTTATGGTATCAACATCTTTAGTAAGCGCAACACGGAAATAGCCTTCTCCGTATTTTCCGTAGCCTCTGCCTGAAGGTACAACAACGTGAGCTTCCTCAAGCATCTTTGTTACAAACTGTTCTGATGTCATTCCTTTTGGAACCGGCAACCAAAGATAGAAAGTTGCTTTTGATGGTTTTAACTCCCATCCTAATTCTTTAAAACCTTCTTCGGCCGCGTCACGACGAGCTTGGTACATTTTGTTCAAATCTTCAATGTATTTTGTATCAATATCAAAAGCTACAGATGCAGCATCTTGAATAGCCTTAAATGTACCTGAGTCAATATTATTTTTAATTGTTCCGAGAGCTTTCACCGCATCTGCGTTACCGCAGACAAAGCCGACTCTCCAACCTGTCATGTTGTATGATTTTGAATGAGAATAAAATTCAATTGCAACATCTTTTCCACCTTCTACTTGCAATACAGATGGAGCCTTGTAACCGTCAAATGTCATTTCGGAATATGCCATATCTGAGCATAAAAGAATATCATATTTTTTACAAAAATCTACTGCTTTTTTCCAAAAATCCAAATCAGCAACAGCACTTGTCGGATTGTTAGGATAATTTAAGAACATAAGTTTTGATTTTTTTGCTACGTCTTCAGGGATTTTATCAAAATCCGGCAAAAATCCGTTTTCTTCCAATAGAGGCATTTCATATGGTGTTCCTCCGGCAAAAATTGTAGCATTGTGATAAACAGGATATCCCGGATCAGGAACTAAAGTATAATCACCTTTATCTACAAATGCAAAAAATATGTGCGCAATTGCTTCTTTTGACCCAATATTTGCGAGCATTTCTTTATCCGGATCCAACTCTACACCAAAACGTTTTTTCATCCAATTGCAGGCAGCTTTTCTAAACTTTTCTGTTCCGTTGTATGGCGGATAATCATGATTTTTTGGATTATCAATAGCTTTATGCATTTCATCAACAACAGGCTGAAGCGTCGGTGTGTCAGGATCACCGATACCAAGACTTATTATATCTATACCTTTTGCTCTAGCTTCTGCTATTTTTCTGTCAATTTCAGCAAATAAATATGGCGGAATTTTTTCTAAACGTTCTGATACTTTCATAATCTCTCCTTTTATTATATTTGAATTTATGGTATCATAAAATAAAGGTAATTACAAATGAGCATAATTTCAGACGATAGCAATATAGAAGTAAAAAAGAAAATCACTGAAAAAAATCCGATAACCAAACCGGAAAGCATAGAATATGACAAAAACTTTGAAAATTCTATTCGTCCAAAGTCATTTGAAACTTATATAGGTCAATCAGCCTTAAAAGAAACTTTAAAAATATCCATAGAAGCCGCAAAGAAAAGAGAATTGCCGCTTGACCATCTTTTATTTTATGGTCCTCCCGGGCTTGGAAAAACAACATTGGCAGGAGTTATTGCAGAACAAATGGGAGTTGATATAAAAATTACTTCAGCCCCGGCTCTTGAAAGACCTCGCGATATTATTGGGATTTTAATGTCCTTGAAAGGCGGCGAAATATTATTTATTGATGAAATTCACAGGTTAAACAAAATTGCTGAAGAAATTTTATACCCTGCAATGGAAGATTTTTCTCTCGATATGACAACCGGTAAATCTCAAACTGTTAAAACATTAAGAATCCCTTTACCGAAATTTACACTTATTGGTGCTACTACAAAAGCCGGAGCTTTATCAGGCCCATTGCGTGACAGGTTTGGCATAATTCACAGACTTGAATTTTATAACCAAGAAGAATTGGCTCAGGTAGTTACTCGTACTGCTGGAATTCTGAATATTGATATTGACGAAAAAGGTGCTTATACAATAGCAGGCAGATCAAGAGGTACTCCTCGTATAGCAAACAGACTTGTAAAAAGAGTTGCGGATTATGCATTGGTAAAAGGGGATGGCAAAATTACCGAAGATATTGCAAACAAAGCGCTTGATGTGTTGAATATTGATAATTCAGGTTTGGATAGTACGGACAGAAGTCTGTTAACTTTGATTATTGATAAATATAATGGCGGTCCTGTAGGAATTGAAACGATAGCTGCAGCATTGGGAGAAGATGTCAGGACAATAGAAGATGTATATGAGCCTTATCTGTTGCAATCGGGATTGCTACAAAGAACTCCGAGAGGAAGAATGGTTTCTCCTGCTGCATATAAACACTTAAACTATAAAATACCAAATGAACAGCAAACACTATTTTAATCTACAACTCTAATTCTTCCGTCGTCTTTGATTTCTGCCGGTTCAGGGTGTCTTGTGAAATGATTTTCTATACATTTGCACATATCAAAATCGTATTTTTGTGCTTGATCATATTTTTTAAGCATAGTAAATCCGTCATGTCCCTGACAATAAAAATCGGTTAATACTGTTTTGTACATTTTATCAGTTCTTGGGTTTTTAATATCTATTGCATGTTCTTGCCCGTTTTTATCTATAAATGTTGCTGAACGAAGCTGCCCGTCCTCGGATATTGTGTACCTGAGCCCTGACACATAGACAATTCCAGGTTTGTTATTCGTGCTTGTCATAGAACCTGCTGAAACTTTCAAGGCATCAACTAATTCTTTTTCACTGTAATCAACGACAACCATTTTGTTTTTGAATGGTGAGATGTCTTCCAACCATCTTGTATCAAGCTTTCCTGATTCAAAAAATCCTCTAAGCGTTGCTGCCCCAAACATAGCTATATCAGAATCAAATTCTTCTTTCATACAGTCGCAAATAAAGTATGCATGCGGATTTGGATCTATTGAAGCGTTTGCCGGAGGGGGAGGTGCAGATTTAATCTCACCAATCACTTTTGGTCTGCCTACAATATGTTCAAACAGCCCCCTTGCTATTGGGTTTCTCTTAAATCCTCTTGTGCTTGTTATATTATTTTGAACCTTTTTTATAATACCGTTATTTGCCCATTCTATATTTAAGACTCCAACGAATCTTCCATCACGACCCGCTTGCGTAATAACAACGGGCTCCCCTGACTTTGAATTAAACAAGTTTACACCGTATTTTACACCTGTAACAAGGTTGTGCGAATGACCGCCTAATATAATATCGATTCCATCTGTTTCTTTTGCTATTCTTTGATCATAACCAAAACCTACATGCGACAATAAAATTATTCTATCTACACCTTGAGCTTTTAACTTGTCTGTTTCAGCTTGAATATCTTGAATTGTATTTTCTATATCATCAACTTTTAATTCTTCAAACAGCTTACTGTATTTTAACCTTGAAAATAAATCGACCGGGGTTGCACCTATAATGCCGTATTTTGTTCCGTTCACTTCTTGTATATATGATTTTTCAATCTTGCCGTACAGAGGATTGTCTGGCTGCATGTTAATATTGCAAGCCAGCATTTTGTATCCCATATGTGGAATAAGTTCCTTTATATGATCGGATGTATCATATTCGTGGTTGCCCATAGCGGAAGCCATAATGCCCATTATATTTTGAGCCTCTACCATAACTCTGTTTGCTTTTAAAGACTCTCCTAACTGTATATCACCTGATGAAAGTTTTAATATGTCTGTGTCATTTTTAATTGCCGAAACGTATGAATCATAAGCTTTTGAAGCGGCTACTGTTCTCTCTATGTTAATAGATTTACCATGCGCGTCATTTATATAAAAAATACTTGTCTTGTCATTTTTTTGCCCGTTTAAGTTTGTAGAAGACCGATGCAATCCCTGCGAGATTGCTCTTAAAATTAGATTAGAGCTTTGTTGACTATTTACGGGCATTATCATTTATAGGTTCCCTTAATCATGAAACACCCTAAATATATTTTTTGCTAGCAGAAAATTAAAAGCTTTACAAAAATTATAATTACAAATAATTAGCTAAAATATTTTTTACATATTTTTGAGTTTCTTTATATGGCGGAACTCCGGAATATTTATCTACAGCTCCCGGTCCTGCATTGTACGCCGCAAGTGCAAGGATTACATTTCCGTTGTACCTGTTGAGCATTGATTTAAGATATTTCACCCCGCCTTCTACATTTTGTACTGTGTTATAAGGGTCTTTTACTCCCAGGTTTTTTGCAGTAGACGGCATTAACTGCATTAATCCCATAGCTCCTGATTTAGATTTAGCTTTTGGATTAAAACCGGATTCTTGTTTAATTAGAGCTTTTACTAATTTTTCATCAACACCATGTTTTTTTGAAATTTGTGATACAACATTCATTATTTGCGCTTTGCTTGCAGGTTGCTGAATATTTGTTTGAGCAGCTAAAGCTTCTTGTATTGCAGTGTTGCCTGTTATTTGTTTTGTTGCCTGTATATTACCGACTGATTGTTGAATGTTTTGATTTACAATACTTGCTTGAACTTGTTTTAATTTTGGATCTAAAAGCAATGTACCAAAATTAGATCTTGTTGTTGCTTGCAAAACTTTTTCAAATGATGGTGAATTTATTTTTGAATTGTTTGGGTAAATAGCATCTAATGGGTTTTGAGATTGTTGTGGTGCAGATATATTGTTGACTTTGTTCGCAATTTGCGCATAACGCTGCATTGCCTGTGCTTGTCCTCCCGTATTCAGTAAATTTTGAATAAAATTTGAAAACATATTACCTCTACCCGATTATATTCTACAAACAAATTTATGTTTCCGTATCATTTAAATTAATGATTTATTTTAATTTGTCAATAAAACAGGAGAAATAATGTTTATTATTCGTCAATTTCAGAATAAATTTTTTGTTTTAAAGTATTTCTTGCACTTTTGCGTTTTTTGCCGCTAATTTTTGCTATTTGTTTATTGTGAACAGTTTTCTTTAAATTTTCTTCTTTTTTACCTTCATATTTTATTCGTTCTTTGTATGTTTTTGCTTCTTCCACAAAATATAAGTAGCTTTCATACCTTGTAGGATCTATATCTTGAATATTTGCTAATACATTGCAGCCATTCTCATTTATATGCAAGCAATCAGAGTATTTACATTTTCCTCTATAAACCGCAATATCATCAAATAACAAATCAACGTCAGCAGGGAGAAGAAAATCAAATTTAACATTACTAAAGCCGGGAGTGTCTACTATTCTTGAAAATTTATTTATTTTTATAATTTCACAGTGTCTTGTCGTATGTGTACCTCTTTGAGTTTTTTCACTCACTTGTTTTGTTTGTAAGTTCATTTCAGGATTTATTGCATTTACAAGACTCGACTTTCCAACACCTGAATTTCCACACAACACACTTGTTTTACCTTCTAATATTTTTTCAAAATTTTTAATTCCTTTGTGTTCTGTAGCTGACGTATATGCTATTTTATATCCCAATTTGTCATATATAGATTTTATTTTGTGACTTAAATGCCTGTCCCATTTTAAATCTTCTTTATTAAAACAAAGAACTGTTGGGATATTATAATATTTTGCCAATGCTATATAGCGGTTAAGTTGGTTTAGGTCCAAATCAGGTTCTTTTAGGGCTGAAACTATTATTATTTGATCAATATTGGCTACACTTGGTCGGCTGATATAATTTTTTCGAGGAATTATTCCTGTAATAAATCCAGAATCAAATTCGACAAAATCACCTACATATATTTTTTCTTTTTGCTTTTTTAATACTTCTCTAACCTTGCATTCGTAGGTATTTGTTCCATCATCAACATAATAAAAATCTGAATGAATTTTATAAATCTGACCTTCCATACAAATGTCATTATATCATAAAATTAGTGTTTCAACTTAATAAAATCTGGCACTCTGTTTTTTGCAGCCTGCATCTGTGCATATTGTCTGCGAAGTTCTGATTTTTCTTGTTCATCGGCATTTTTAGCTTTGTCGTTCATTTGTGTATAAAGCTCTTTTTCAACTTCATTCCCTTTTATATAAACATCCATCTCTTTTCCTTTTTTAAATGAGTTAACTTTGGATTTATATATTATTTTAGGCGTGTTTAGCAAGGTATATATTGTTGCGAACCCGCCAATAGCCATCATTATTAATCCTGCCCATATGCCGATTCCTGAAATAACTTTTTTTGTCGGAGATAGATGACTGTTCGTTTTATTATTTATTTTTTCAGCTTTTTTACCTAGCGTATCCACAACAAAGCCATCATCCATAAGCTCAAACAACAATCTTGCCCCCAGGCCTAATCCGGCTACGAAAGTTCCTTTTGCCAAAAGAGCCCTTTCGCCACCTTTAGTTATAGGATTTGAATCAAGAACCGTTTGTTGATTTTCAGATGATTTAAAAGAGTATAAGATGTTATTTACGGGGCTTATTTTCACTTATGCTCCTTTGACCAGCAATCCGTTACCGTTATTTGCCATTTGAACTGAAGTGTAATGATTTATTTTGTCGTCTAAAGAGACATTTTCATCTTTAACTTCTTTATTAACTTCTTCCATAATATTTGATTTTAAATCTTTATCACGAGAGAATACATCCATTTCTTTTTCTCTTGCAAATGCATTTACTTTGGTATTATAAAGTTTTGCAGGCAATGTAAGTGCAAGATAAGCCAAACCAATAGCTGCACCTATGCCGCCAAGTTTCCAAGCACGGTTTTTTGAACCTTCTTTAATAAAGAAACTTCCAATACCTGCCGCAGAAGCTCCTAGCAAAACTCCTACACCTGTATTTCCCCAGATTGCTAAATTTCTTTCTGATTTTCTGTTTATCGGATTTTCATAACCGTTTTTATTCGATGTAAAATACTGAGGTTTTGAACAATTACAATTAATAGCTGAAATATGCATGTTTTTAACTCCTTTTATTTTCTTTTAATTATAATATACCTGAAAAATTTTTTTGCTATTTTATTACAAAGTATTTTTAAAACTCTTACTATAATTAAATTTATGCTAATATTTTATTATGAAAGATTTGAATTCTGTATATTCCAATATGAAGAAAAAATATCGTGAAATTTTTCAAAAGACTGTCAACGCAATTCAATCAAGGATTGACGCATTAAAACCTTTAAATTTTGATGGCGATATTTTTTATTCTTATGAAGAAAACAGTGTTGGACGTCAGTGGCAAAATGCTGTGGTAGATATGTTTGAAAATGATATTTCTCATGAAATATACAGAAAATGGCAAGAAATTATTTCTTACAGAGAAAAATATAATTGTAAAGGCTGTGCGACATGTTGTAATCTTGCTTGCTCAGAATTTTCTCCGAAAGAATTAGAGGATAAAGCAAAGACGGGTGATAATTTTGCAAAGCAATTTACGAGTATATTTATTCCATACGAAACAAAAGAAGATGCAGAAAAAATATATCCGGAATATCTAAAACTTTTGTCTGAAAATAAAGATGGGGAAGTTTATTTCTATCATTGTCCGAAATTAACAGATTGTAAAAGGTGTTCGGATTATGAAAACAGACCTGATATATGCAGACATTTCCCTGATAATCCGCTCGATATATTGCCTGAAAGCTGCGGATTTTATGAATGGAAAAAAGAAGTTGAACCTGTTGCAATGATGCTACATGCAATGGTAGAGATTTTGGAATATTATAAAGAAAAAATAAAATGAGATTCTTCACTATATGTCATTCTGAGCGATAGCGAAGAATCTCATAAGAGTAGACTCAAAATGACGGAAAGTAAAAAATGAGAATACTATCAGGATTAAATTTAAAAGAAATAGAAGAAATAACAGACAATTTAGGTGCCTCAAAATTCAGGGCAA
>CAMPBE010000040.1 GCA_946636615.1 uncultured bacterium
ATCTCAGCTTTCGAACTGACGTTCAGAATGACAAAAAACCATTTAATATCAATTTCACTAAAAAACCGACCCTGTTAAGGTCGGTTTTTTAAATCCTTTTTATTTCGTTTAATTAAAAAGTAGTTGCAACTGCAGGTTTTTTCTGTGCTGTAGCACCCGGAATTGATTGCCAATTAGCAGCCATAATTTTCTTAAATGATTTCAAAGCTGTATCTTCAAGTTCACCTAATTCTTCAGCTTCCATAATCAATTCTCTCAATGGCAACAATGCTCTTTGATCTCTAAGAACACCCAATGCTGCTGCTGCACCGGCTCTGACTAATTCATTTTCAGAACGATTTTTCATAACATCAATCAATGCAGGAACAGCTTTTGTATCGTTCAATTTACCTAATGAAGTAACTGCATAAATTCTGACATTTACCCATTCGTCATACAACATATTAATGACTTTATCAACAGCTTTTTTATTACCAATTTCACCCAAAGCACGAGTTGCATCACATCTTACGTTAACTTTTTCATGATCAAGAGATTCAATCAACGCATCTGTTGCAACATCACCAATTTCAATCAATGCATCTGTTGCTGTAATACAAACTTGAGGGTTTTCATCATTCAAAGCTTCAACCAAAGGTTCAACAACAATTTCACCGCCTAAACGACCCAATGCACGAGCTGCACGAACTCTTACATCAACATTTCTATCTTCACGCAATGATTCAATCAAATGAACTGTAGCTTTTGAATCACCAAGTTCGCCCAAAGCACGAGCTGCATATAATCTTACTGATCCGTTTTTGTCATATTTTAAAACTTCAATCAAAGGCTCAACAGCTTTTGAGTCGCCCATTTCACCAAGAACACGAGCTGCGTTATATCTTACCTTTTCTGAATTGCTTGTTTTCAAATCTGTCAATAATTCTTCAAAAGATTTTTTTACTTGTTTTTTCTTGCTGTTCACACTAATTGTCATTAAATTTTTCCTCCGACACACAATTAAATATTCTACACACTACTTACTAATTTATAAAAAATTTTTCGAATAAATAATTGCTTTCTGTACCTACTTTTGTTAACTTATATTAAAATATTTGTATTTAGATTAAGGGTAAAACAAACACTTTATATTATTAATATAACATATATTATAATTTTTTTGTTGATTTTTTATTAAATTTGTATAATTTGTTATGATTGTTTTTCTAATAATATATGTCATTCAAATATAATATAATAAAAATTTTAATATATTTTCACAAATACTACTATCTACGGATAGTAATAATAAATTCACTACCTACGTTTTCTTCACTATTTACAATAATTTCGCCCTTATGTTTTTCTATTATCTTACTACATATTGCAAGACCTAAACCTGTTCCAACCCCGATTCCTTTTGTTGTAAATCCTGCTGAGAATATCTTATTTTGCAATTTTTTAGGAATACCTTTACCTGTATCTTTTATTTTTACAAACAACTTTTCAGTATTGAAATCTGTAGTTATAGTAATAGTTCCCTTACCTTCAATTGCCTGACAAGCATTAACCAAAATATTTGTAAAAGCTTGATTTAGCAAGTTTGGATAACATTTTATTAGAGGAATTTCACCATAATTCTTTATTATTTCAATACGATTTTTTGTTTCATGCCTAATTAATTCTAAAGTTAAGTCAAGTTCTTTGTTAATATCTGTTTCTTGAAGTTCTGCCTCGTCTAAACGAACATATTTTTTCAGTGAGGTTACAATATTACTGATACGATTAACCGCTTCTTTATCAATTTCATTTATATCACTCAGCATACCCTTAAGTTCTTCATCACTTATTGAAGATAAAAGTTTTGAAACTATTGCGTTGTTTGACTTTATAGATGCAACAGGAGTATTAATTTCGTGAGCAACACCGGCTACAAGCTGACCTAACGAGGCCATTTTTTCAGAATTAATCAACTGAATTTGTGTTTCTTTTAATTCTTTAAGCGTACTTTTCAGCTCTTTAACAGTTTGAACATTTTTATTATAAAGTTCTGCACGAGTAATTGCGTTGGACAATTGCGTCGAAATCGCCTCTAATATTTCTAACTCCTCGTTCAGATCTCGTGTCCTGTAACTAAGCAAAACTATCACACCCATTAGGTTTTGAAGATGATGAACAGGAATAATAACCCTAAAAACAGGTTGTTTAAAGGCTTTAGCTGACATATATTCCGTAAGAGTATTTGATACAGAAATTTCACGTCTTGCAATAGTTTCAGATGTTTGAGTATCAAACTTTATATTCAAAGGCATTTTAGATTTTTTTTCACCAAATACTTCTTGGATTATATAAGATTCCTTTTCAAATTTTGCATAATAAGCCTTAAAAGCATTAAACATTATAGATAATTCTTTCAATGCAGATTGCAGTATTTGTGACAAATCAATACTTTCTCTAATATTATTTGAAACTTTGTTTATAAGCGCAATTCTAACTGCCTGACTTTGAGCTTTTTGTTTAATCTTTTGTAAATCTTCATTTTCTTCTTTTAAAATTTCAATCTGCTTTCTCAAATTATCATTTTGTTTATATATGTTTTCTAAGGAATTTTGAGCACTAACATCAGTAAAAAATATTATTGTGTAATTACCTTTTTTAATTGCTTGCAAATCATAATAAAAAATCTGATTTAATTCGGACTGAAAAGAAATCCTTGCAAAAAAATCCTCTTTAGATATAAGAGCATGGTAAATAGGAGAATAAATTTCTACATTCTCAGAATCTAAAGGGCAAATATCAAAATTTGTGTTATGCGAAAATTTTTTCAAGTTATCAAAATTTTTAAACCACCTTTTAAAAGTATGGTTCCTAAACACTACTTCATTTTTTTTGTTTATTATAATAACGGCATCCCTAAATTGCCTGAAAAAATCAAACTTTTTCATAATAACATTATATTTTATTTAATATACAGAGGCAATTTGTTAAATTAAAGATTAATAGAACAAAATAAATATTATTTCATCGGAGGAATAATACTATAATATATTGTTCTTTCACTACACTGACCTAATATATTACATATATCAAAATCATATTTAATTAACTCTATGTTTTGTTCATCAGGCAACAATGGTAAATATTCTCTTACAATATTTTCGCCATCATCATATTGTCCATCAGAAATTATTATTATTGCACCTGATTTAATAACATCTTGATGATTAATCCAAGGGTTTTTATATCCAAATGTATCTAAAATCATTTTCGGTTTTTGAACATTAAAATGCTTAAAAGGAAAAGCCGTCATGCCATCTCCGCCAACATATTTTAACGGTGCATTGTTAGTTTTTTCTTTCCAAACCCGATTAATATCCTGTTCAATCTTCTGTATAGGCATAAACATTATATTATTTGTCTGTAAATAACCTGCACATAATGTTGCTGCAGCAGAGACAACTATTACAGCACAAATCCATTTTATAAAATACTTATATGTTGTTTCTTTAAAATTAATAGGAAAGAAATAAAATAACATCAACCCGCCTAAACCTAACATTATTGAGCCCCAAATACTCGGAACTCTTTCTCCGGTAACAAAACCCATCAACCCTTGTAATAAAATAGGAACAATGAATATTGTTAATAAAAATATTTTATCTGATTTATTCCCATCCTCGTTTTTGAATTTTATATTCCTTGCATGAATAGCTAATATTCCATACAAAACAATGCAACCTGCAAGCGCAATTATTTGACCGACTATAAATTTTATCGGGAAAAATATATGTCCCAACTTAACCAAAATAATAGGTAAATTACCCGCATATGCATGTGTTCTTTCAATCATATAGCCAAAAGAAAAGAAATCATTTTGAAATAACCACACAACATGCGGAAGAATTACCAACCCACCGACTAAAATAGATAAGTACATCCCTTTTTGTTTGAACAAATCACGCTTATCTATTAATAAATACACAAACATTGCAGCAAATAAAAATATTATCTGATATTTACCTAAAAATGCGAAACCTGAAACTAAACCAAACAATATCCAATCAACAATTTTGTTATCTTTTATACTTTTATAAAAATAATAAATTGCCATTGCCCATAATGGGTATAAAACAATATTGCAATTATAATTATCTGTAAAATAATAATATGTATAACAATAACAAGTTTCCAAAATCATTGCCGAACACATTGCTTTTTCTTCGGAAACAAAAAATTTTGCAATCTTATACACAAAAATAAAACTAACAAGTATACATAATTGGCCCAATAAATAAATTACAAAATTATTATCACCAAACAAATGGTAAAACCCACTCATCAACCAACCGGAAAAAGGCGGATGTTTGTTCGTTCCAAAACTTATAAGTTCTCCCCAATTAATTGCTTCCATAGAATCAAATGAAGGAACTGTTCTTAATGATGCTAATAATGACCAAAGTAAAGTATTAACTAATAAAAATATATAAAATATTCTTTTTTTTATTTGCTCCATTATTATATTAAAAACCTTCCGTTTTCATAAACTAAAGTATCATCTGCATAAATTTTGCCGCCGTTTTTCATATTCTTTATCATATCCCAATGCAAACCGGAAACGTTTTTACCACCGGTCTCAGGGTAAGATGCACCAACAGCCATATGAATAGAACCACCAATTTTTTCATCAAAAAGTATATTTCCTGTAACTTCTTGAATTTCATCATTTGTACCAATTGCGATTTCACCGATACCCTTTGAACCGCCATCCATATTGAACATAGCTTCCAAATAATCTTTGCCTGTAGCGGCATCAAATTTCACAATTTTTCCGTTTTCTATCCATAAATGAACTCCGGTTGCTGAATTTCCACGATAATTTTGAGGAAAATCAAAATATATTTCGCCATTAACATCATTCTCTACAGGGGATGTAAAAACTTCTCCGTCAGGATAATTGTTTAAACCGGAACAGCTAATCCATTTTCTTCCCTCAACACCAAATGTAATATCAGTTTTATCACCAACTATTCGAACTTTTTTTACATTGTTCAAATAATTTGCCCATTTGGTTTGTTTTTCATCAAGTTCTCTCAATTTTGCAACAGGATCGTCAAGATTTAAGTAACAAGAATTAAACAAAAATTCAGAATATTCATCAAATGACATCTTAGCTTCTTGAGCAAGAGCGTGTGTCGGAACATCTGCCACAACCCAAGAGGCTTCCCCTTTTGCTGAACGTTCCATCAAAGTCTTTGACAAACCTTGCGAAGCTTTTGAACGTCGTGACAACTTATTCAAATCTGCACGTGCCATATTTTTTGTATTCATAGGAGCACCAATTGAGATAAATTTGTTTACTGTTTTGTATTCCAGCTCAATAATCGGGTCTATGTAATCCAACTGTTCATCAGATGCATATTTGATAAAAATATCGGAAAAATCTTCAAAAGATGTTCTCATAATAGGATGAGCACCCTTTTGAATAACTCTTTTATAAACAGCTTTCACCAAATCTTTTGCATAAATACTTGTGGCTCTGATTTGAACCAAATCACCTTTTTGAACATTAGTAGAATAATCAACCAAAACTTCGGCATATTTATCCCAAATCGATTTTTGCATAATATCTCCTTTATGTAAAAAGAGGGCTATTGCCCTCTATTCATCCTGTAATGATTCATGACCGCTCTTGTGAGTTTTCAACAAAACTCCGCGTTTTGATGTTTGAACAAATTCAATCATTTTCTCAATATATTCATTCATCGGAATTTCTGCCTTAATTTTTTCAATAGCTTGAGTTGTATTTAAGTCTTCTGAAATCAAGAGTTTGAAAGCCTCATTAACATGAGTTCTAACTTCTTGAGAAACACCTCTGCGCTTCATTGCAATTACATTTAATCCACGTGGTACAGGAGGACGACCTTCACCTTTAGAATATGGTAAAATATCTTGACGAGAAGCTGAAAAGCCGCTAATAATTGCCATATCGCCAATTCTAATATTTTGATGAAACACACTCATTCCGCCAACAAATGCACCAAATCCTACGTGAACATGTCCGCCTAAAGTAACCAAGTTTGCTAAAATGACTTGATCCTCTAACACACAGTTATGTGCAACATGAGACCCCACCATAAGCAAGCATTTTTTACCAACTCTTGTTGTAAAATCTCCGCAAGCAGCTCCTCTGTGAACAGTTACATTTTCTTTAATTATTGTACCGTCGCCTATAACAACTTTTGTAGGTTCACCTTTGTAACCCAAATCCTGCGGTTCAGAGCCAATTGTTGCAAATGGAGAAATTGTACAATCCTCTCCAATTTCTGCAAATTCTATATGTGCATTAGAAATAACTCTTGTTCTTGCACCTATTGTAACATTTTCACCAATTACAACATAAGGTCCGATAATCGCATCTTCTGCGATTTTAGCTGTAGGGTGAATTATGGCTGTTTTGTCTATCATTTCTCTCTCCAAATTTATAAGATTCCTCAGCTGTTCGTCATTCTGAGCGTAGCGAAGAATCTCATTATTTATCAGCCTCAGAATGACATTAATATTATATTATAAATTCAACAAGGATACGAATTTTTTACATTATTTTAATATGATTAATTATTTCCCAATTTAAAAATCAAATCCTGCATTTGCGATAGTAATTTATAACTATTACCAACAGATGCACTTATTTTAGAGTTTAACGGGTTAAATTGTTTAATTACAAAATCATATGCTTCATCAAGACAGGAGTTCAGCTCTTTAATATAAACACTTTGGTTTGTATTTATACACAATTCAGCAGTTTTATTATAAATGTTGTGAATATCATATGTCGTAAATTGTCTTGGTACAATTTCACCACCAACATCCATAACCAATTCTTGCTCAACCATTTCAATATATTTTAAAAGAACTTGTTCTTTCAAAGATGCCGTTTTCGGATCAATTTGAGGTTTAATCTTTTTTATAAACCTATTTACTGCTATTAAATATGTATTTGCCATATCATCTGCATTTTTGGGATTTTCTTCTTCAAAAAGTCTGACAAGTTCATTAATTCTGTCAATTTGATCTTGCTGCTGAGAATTACTTCTTTCCACATCATTTATATAGATTCTGGAATTCAAGTTTAAATCCCTGATATCAATTCCTTTTCTTTGAGCAAGCAACCTTAGTTTTTTTTGTAACTCTTTTGGAAGTTGTTGAACTTCAACATAAAAATCTTTTTCATTTTCGCTTTTAACTTTTTTCCAAGCAAATTTCATGTTTTTTGCAAAAGATTTTTTTGCCCATTCATTTGCACTCCAAAACAATTTCATTGTATCACTTTGTTGTTTTGTCAGTTCAACAGGATTTGTTGCCGGATCAAAATTATGTATTCCATGTTTTTGAAAAAATTTACTCATAGTTTTTTTAATAGCAGATGCATTAAAAACATTCCAAGCTATATTTAAAACTTTTGTTAATATTTCAGCTTTTTCCGGATTTTCCTGATAGAATTTTCTTTGCCTGTCTGACATTTGATAAATTTTTTCGGGATTTTCTTCATAATATCTTTTCAATCCTTCCGAAATCCTTTGCTTATGCTCAGGTGACAAATGACCTCTTTTTATAAATACAGGCTCTCCGTCAAGCTCTTGAGCTTTTCTGTCGAGCGCTGCCAACCGTTTTTCTGTCATTTCGGCAGTCAATCTTTCGTTATATACAGGATCAGACATTTTCAAAACATGTCCGTAATCTCTACTTGCAATAGGTATTTCAAGCTTTTTCATAGTGTAGTACAAATCATTCCCCTCAGCGTAACGCTTTAAATCATTTAATGAAAAACCTTGTCCCCAATATAATTTAATTAATTGAACAGATAAATCTTCATCATTGTCAAAGTATTCAGATTCACCTTTTTGAAATTTACTTATAAAAGTTTCTTTTCCTTTGGCAGTATCAACATCAAAGGCTGATTTAACATCCTTAAATTCAGGAAACTTTGCTTTTATTTGAGCCAAAGTATCACAATCTTCAAGTGTTGCAAAATATCTTTTATGAACAGAAATTAAAGTTTCCTTAGCCTTATTACCGCCTTCCAAAACCATACCAAGCCATTCTCTGATATTTTCAGGATAAATTGAAGAATTTTTCTCTGCCAATTTATCAAGCTGTTTCAAAGTTTGAGCTAAATCTAAACTGTATCCACCGGTAAATGCCAAATATTGAGCAGTTGTCGGTAACTTTGTATAATTTTGTTCTTGTAATTGAATATTTTTTTGAGGTTGTGTTTGATAATTTTTGTTATAATAGGGGTTTAAATTAAAATTCTGTATATTTATAATCTTCATATTTTTTCTCCGACTATACAAAACGTGTAAAAATAAATTTTGCTAATATATTAATATATGTAAAAAGTTGAAGGGCGAAATACCCTTCAACTCTTTAACTTTTTGACTTTTCAACCGATTTATGTCAACGCAAAAGTCATATCTGCTTCTACGCAGACTTTTCCATCGACTCTGCCGATACCGTGAGCTTTGCAGATAGGACCTTTTACCTTTGTTAATTCTACTTCCATGTCAAATCTGTCGCCCGGTCTTACAATATTTTTAAACCTTACACCATCAACCCCTGCATACAATGCCAATTTACCTCTATTTTCCGGCAAAGAAAGCAATACGGGAGCTGAACACTGAGCCAAAGCCTCCAATTGCAATACGCCAGGCATAATAGGATTGTTAGGAAAATGTCCTTGGAAAAAGGCTTCATTCATAGTAAGATTTTTAAAACCTTTCGAATATTTACCAGGAACACATTCTGTGATTCTGTCTACCAATAAGAATGGGTATCTGTGAGGAAGCATTTCCATAATTTGCATAATATCCATTTTTACAACATCTTGTGTCATCTCTTCTGTCATTTTTCTCTCCTTATATTTTAATTAATTTATCTGTCAACATTTTTGCGACTTTAACATGCACTGCATGTCCTGCCTCTTTTGCCAAAATTTGGCATTTGAAATCTAACGGATTAATACCTGTCAAATACAAATCACCAACCATATCAAGCATCTTATGTTTAACAGGTTCGTATTTTGAACGTAATTCAGTTGAATATGTGCCATCATCCATAAAACCAACTGTATTTTCCTGAGTTACCCCCTGCGCAAACCCAAGCATCTGAAACTTTTTCAAATCTCTGTAAAATCCGAAAGTTCTCGCCTCAATTATTTCTTCCTGATTTTTAGGATTATAATTTATAAATCTTTGAGTAACATCAGGATGATCATAATTTACCGCATAAGACATAAACAAATCCTTATCAGGCAAAATAACAACACTTGTTTTTCCGTTCAAATAATAAACAGGCTCAGAAACAGTATATTTTTGTTCTTTTGACCATAGCGGTTTGTCAATTCCGGCTTTTTTAAACAGTTCAACCCATTGTTTTGAGCTACCGTCTAAAATAGGAACTTCTTCTTCAGTCATATAAATATCAATAGAATCTATATGACAAAAGGCTAATGCTGCAGTCAAATGCTCTGTTAACATAGCTTTTGCTTTGCCCTTACCTAAAACAACGCAATGATCGGTTGCGATTACATTATCTACAACCGCCTCAAACGGCTCATAGTCTTTTACAAAGTACCTTATTTTGCCTTCTTTTGAAGGTTTAAAGGTAACTTCGCAAGGCTTGTTTTTCATCAAACCGTTGCCAGATATGGAGATTTGTTTTTTGATTGTAGTCATAATTATCAATATCGTTATGACGTTAGGACGTCATGCTCATTTCGGTTTGCTTACGCAAACATATATTTAAATTTTGAGCGAAGCGAACTTAAAGAACTTATCGTCTTAACGTCCTATCGTCCTTATTTATTTACGTTCTCTTCAAACTCTTTCAAAAGCGGTTCGTATTTTCTGAATTTAGCAAATATTTCCTGTGCATCTTTCATTGTTTTCAACTGTTTAATAAAGTCTTTTCTAGGCATAGCCGGAATACCAACAACAATTGATTTTTCAGGGAATGATTTTGTAACACCTGCTTTTGCAGTAATAATTGTGTCTGAACCAATTTCAATATGGTCTGCCAAACCTGCTTGACCTGCAATAACAACTCTGTCACCAATTACGCAGCTTCCTGCAATACCGACCTGAGATACTATTAAGCAACCTTCGCCAACTTTACAATTATGACCAATCATAACAAGGTCATCAATTTTTGTATTATCACCGATTGTCGTATTTTCAATAGTTCCTCTGTCTATTGTCGCATTAGCACCAATTTCAACATTGTTGCCTATAACAACAGAACCGATTGACGGAATTTTAAAAATAACATGTTTTGAATTAGCTTCTTTTATTTCGCCATCTTTTCTAGCTTGTTCAATGTTATCAGGATTTTCTGTTACAAAGCTAAAACCGTCTGCGCCAAGAGATACACCATGATGTAAAATTACATCATTACCAACCTGAACCCTGTCACCAATATTTACACCAGGATGGAACAAACAATTTTTACCAATTTTAGCGCCACCGCCAACATAGACATTAGCCAAAATCTTTGTATTATCACCAATTACTGCATCATGAGCAATAACGACATTTGGACCTATCTGAACATTTTCTCCAATTTTTGCAGTTTCGTGAACAACTGCAGTAGGATGAATACCTTTATTTACCTCAGGAGCAACGTAGAACATATTTAAAAGTTTCATCATTGCTAAACGAGGTCTCTCAACTTCAATAGTTGTAAGATTAGGAATCTGAACCCCTAAAGGTACTAATGCAGCTTTTGCTTTAGATTTAGCAAGATTTGCAATCTCTTCTTCGCCAAGCGCAAGCGCTAAAGTGTTTTCATCAGACAATAAAGGTGGTGCAATTTGTGAAATTTTTGCATCTTCAACCTTTGTTAACATACCGTCTGTGATATGTGTAATTTCTTCTAATGTGAATGTTGGCATAATTTATACTCCTTAATTTTTCATTTTATTAATTATATTTGTCGTTGATTTTCCTTGAACAAACTCTATAAATTCGACTCTTGTACCGTTTTTTTTCATAATATCCGCTTCAGGGAGTGTTTCCATTGTATAATCTGCACCTTTTGTGTAAACATCCGGTTTCATCTCATCCAAGAGATTTCGAGGACTGTCTTCATCAAACAATACGACATAATCAACACATTTCAAAGCACTTAATATTTCAGCTCTATCATTTTCATTATTAATAGGACGAGTCGGACCTTTAATAGACTTTACGGATTTGTCAGAGTTAAGCAAAACAATCAAAACATCCGCAAAAGACTTTGTTTTTTCCAAATATCTCACATGCCCGACATGCAAAATATCAAAACAACCGTTAGTTGCAACGACAGTCCTACCTTCGCTGTGAAGTTTATCTATTAATGCTCTGAGTTCTTCTCGTTTTACTAACATATCCCTTATTGCCATTCTAAGCCGAATTCCACAAAGATTCTTCGCTCCGCTCAGAATGACCCAAAAGACGAAGAACCACGAATATTATTTTACCAAAAATAACATCAAATGTCTTTAAAGGTTATGAATTGTTAAGGGAATTAGTTTTATATTACATAAATCTTTTATTTACAATAATATGTGTTTCTGGATTAATCCACCCGCGCAAGTTCTTTGGTAATTGCCTTGCATAACTTGGTAACTTTTTACGCGAAATATCCCCATGTTCCATTCGTTCTCTAATAAGTTTAAAGGCCATACTGTTATCAGGATTGTACGTAGTAAAACCTTTATATCCTTTCATTATTGGGGTAATTATTAATCTGTCTACTTGCATGTTAAGCCTCCATAACTTTTACTCCAAGGTGCCCATATTGAATTTGTTGTAGAAAGAATTCCTTCATGTTTCATAGCGATATCCTTAACAAAAAACTCTCCTATATCACCTGTTTGAGTAACAATAACTTTTTTCATTGGATCCAATACAGAATGCGCAATTCTTCTGTATATTTCTTCAGTTCCGGTTTCTTCTAGTTTTTTCAAGTCAATATTCTGATTTCTTTTTTCTTCTACAACTTTTAAGATTTTGCGCAAACCTTTTTCCATTTTTGCCTGCGCCTTAAATCTTTCTTTTAAATTTCTTATTTTCATATTTGCTCCTTATTAGTGTATATCTACCTAATAAAGCTCCATTTCTATAACTTTTTTGCAAATTCTGACGGTATTCAATGCTGCACCGATTCTTAAGTTATCTGCAACACACCACAATGAAATTCCGTTATCAAATGCAATATTTTTTCTTATTCTGCCTACAAATACAGGATCTACACCTGACGAATCTTTTGTTGTCGGATATTCAAAGTTATCAATGTTATCAATAACTTTCAAACCAAAAGAGTTAGATAATATTTCCCTAACCTGCTCAGGTGTAACATCTTTTTCAAATTCAATATCCACAGCTTCAGAGTGGCTGTTAAATACAGGAACTCTTGCAGCAGTGCAAGATATTGGCAAATTTTGAGGTAAATGAAGAATTTTTTTAGTTTCATTTACAACTTTCATTTCTTCTTTTGTATAACCGTTTTCACAGAATACGTCAATCTGCGGCAAAACATTGAACGCAATTTCTTTTTTAAAAGCGCTTGGTATAAATTCTTCACCGTTCAATTTTGCTCTTGTATTTGCTTCAAGTTCATTAATCGCTTTCAAACCTGCGCCTGAAACAGCTTGATATGTCGAAACTATTAGCCTTTTAATACCAAATTTATCATGCAAAGGTTTTAATACTAACATCAATTGAGAAGTTGAACAGTTAGGATTTGCGATAATGCCTTTGTGTTTTCTCAAATCTTCGTCATTGACATATGCTATAACAAGAGGTACGTCATTCTCCATTCTAAATGCGGAAGAATTATCAATCAAAACACCGCCTCTTTTAACAATTTCCGGCGCAAATATTTTTGATGTTGATGCACCTGCTGACGCAAGAACAATATTTACACCATCAAAACTTTCAGGTTTTGCTTCTTCAACAGTATAAGTCTTTCCTTGAAATTCAAGCTTAGTACCTGCTGATTTTGCACTCGACAAAAATTTAATTTCATTAAAATCAATTTTTAATTCATCTACAATCTTTGTAATTTCTCTGCCGACAACCCCTGTAGCACCCAAAATTGCTATATTCGGCTTTTGTTTTGACATTGTTATACCTCCCGATAGGTTTTATTATATTTATAAAATATTATTTTTCTATACGTTTTTAAAATATATTAACTATAATATGTCTAATGGGTCAACATCAACTGATAATTTTATATCTTTCGGCATAATTATTTTGCTTAAAAAACTCGAAATAAACTGATGTCCTTTATCTTCAAGTTTATTTTTAATCAAAATTTGAAATCTGTATTGGCTGTTTATTCTTTCAATTACGCACGGTGTCGGGCCTAAAACTTCTATCCTTTCGGACAAACCGACTTTTTCAACCATCAAAGATAAGCGCATAGCAATTTCTTGAGCTGATTTTTCCGCTCTGAAATTGTTTGGACAACTGAGAACCAATCTGACAATTTTACTAAACGGGGGATAATCAAATTCATTTCTTGCAGCAATTTCTGTCTGGTAAAATTCTAAATAATTTTGTGATTTAGCACTTTCCAAAGCGTAAAAATCAGGATTATATGTCTGGAAAAGCACTTTTCCTGCAAATTCGCC
>CAMPBE010000041.1 GCA_946636615.1 uncultured bacterium
CAGAATGGTAAATATTATAATACATGCCCTGTTATAAACAGAAAAGGTGAACTTGTTACAACATATTCTAAAAATCATTTGTTCTCATATTATGGATGCAATGAAGGCAGCTATGTTGAAGCCGGTCCTTCACCTGTAATGGTTAATATAGAAGGAATAAATGTCGGGCTTACAATATGTTATGACATCAGATTTCCGGAAATATACAGAGCATATAGAAAAGCTGGTGCCGACATACTTATAAATTGCGCCGCTTGGGGCTTGAGTAAACCTATTCCGTGGGAATGTATGACAAGAAGCCGAGCTGTTGAAAATCAAACTTTTATGGTAGCATTAACTCAATCGGGATATATTGAAAACGACGAATGGAATATAGGCCACTCAAGAATACTTGACTACAAAGGAGATACTATTACCGAAATAAAAGATCAAAAAGAAGGCGCAATGACTGCAATATTAGATTTTGCATCAATGTATGATTTTAGAGATAAATGTAAGTGTATTAACGACATTAGAGAAAATTACGAGGTGAAAACCGTATGAAAAAATTAATAAACACAATTTTAGCTTTAATTTTAGCTATCACTATACAATTAACAGCTTTTTCAAACAGTATTGATAAAACAATCTTAAAATCAGGTATTAATAGAAGTGCGATATCAATATCTGTTAGGGATATAAAAACAGGCCAGACGGTTTACAGCTTAAATAGCCATCAGCCTCAAATGCCCGCATCAACTTTAAAACTAATCACACTTCCCGCATCTTTAGACACACTTGGGAAGGATTATAAATTTTCGACTAAGCTTTACAAATCTACGAATAACGATTTATACATTAAACTTGGCGCAGACCCATTCTTAACTTCATATAATCTTAAGAATCTGTTTAAAACCGCCAAGGAGAAAAACATATATGAGCCTAAAAACATATTTATTGACGATTTCATTTTTGATGATATTGAATGGGGAGAAGGTTGGCAATGGGATGATGATTTAAATCCTTTAATGCCAAAAATAAGTTCATATAACATTGATAAAAACTTATTGGAAATTGTAATAACACCGACATATCAAGGCTCACCTGCAAACATTTCAACAAATAAATTTTATCCTGTAACCTTTATGAATATGGTAACTACAGAAGATGTCAATGACATAAAAATATATAGAAATAACAGTGTTTCCCCTGACATATTAAACGTCCAAGGAACGATACAGAAAAAGGCTACAGTGCAAATTCCGATTAATAACCCAAAAAGGTATTTCAAATTAAGAGTTGAAGATTCAATAAGATCAAATAAGTTGGGCTATTACGGCAAATTTCATTCACAAAAAACACCTGAGAAAAACATATATCTTGTAGACGAAGTTGAACATCCGATAACTGATGCAATACCTGAAATCTTAAAAAACAGCAATAATCTGGTTGCAGAAACAGTATTCAAACTTGCCGGGGCAAAATATTCAAACAGCACGGGTACGCAAAATAATTCCATAAATATGCTTAATGAATATTTTAATAAAAATAATATTATTGCAGAAAACATAAAAATCGTAGACGGAAGCGGAGTTTCTAAAAACAACATTGTAACTGCAGATTTTATGACAAATTTTTTATACAAAATATCATCTGACAAAGAATTTATAAACGCCCTTCCAACCAGTGGAGAAGGTACATTAGCAAGAAGAATGCTCTACTTTAAAGACAATCTTAGAGCTAAGACCGGAACTCTATCAGATGTAAGTGCTATCGCCGGATTTATTACTTCTCGCAGAGGAAAAACATACGCTTTTGACATTATGATTAATGATCCTAAAAGCAAATCTACGGAGAAAAAATCTTTAGAAGAATATATTCTGAGAAATATATATTCTAATTTCTAGGTTTAGCCATATAATTAACAACCATAGCCAAAAATCCCATTATTGCGCCAACAATTATGGCTGATTCTGTTTTTGCCTTTGGTATAATTTTTTTAATACTTTTATAAGCACTTTCTAACGATGGTGCACGAGTCAATTCAACAAGTTTAGCTTCGCCTGCATTATTTTCTACGGCCTTAAAATATTTACTTCTTGCATCAACAATCAAATCATAAGCCTTTTTAGGTTTTTCATCCATTTTTGTGAGAGCACTTTTTGGAACTGATTTTTCAAATACATCATGAGGCTGAGTTATAAGCTGCTCCAAATTATATTTGCGAGGTGCTAAAATATACCCAACACCCGCTCCTAAAATTCCCGATGCAATCCCAACTTCTGCTGAAGAAACCGAAGGAACACTTTCACTCATAACAACCTCCTAAACACATGTATATTTAAACTCTTAATTTTAATTTTTGTCAAAATTTAACATTAGAATTTACATGTCTTAATAATTCGTAAATAAAGATTTTATATGCTATATTTTACATAAGGAGAGAATATGGCAGAACCTTATGTAACTATAGTAACACCTACACATAACTTATTGGATAACAATCAGGCGGATGCTTTTAATTTACTTGTTGAATTATTGGATATGCAAACATATCCAAACATAGAACATCTTATTATTGATAATGCTTCTACTGACGGAACTGTAGAGTTTTTAAAAGATTACAAAAATCAAGGTTACCTTAATTTTTATTCAGAAAAAGATACCGGGAAATTCAACGCATACAACAAAGGAGTTATGCATGCAAAAGGGAAATACATATCTTTTTTGAGTTGTGATGATTTTATTCACGATATAACATCAATATATGATATTGTTAACTTAATGGAAGCTAATAATGCAGATTTCACTTTTGCTCCGGCATATTGCAGACATCCTGAGGGTTTTGTATTTTTATTTGCGCCGTCAATGCATAATGCTTTTCAGGTTATGCCCTGCGCAAGGCAGGCTATGTTCTTTAAAAAATCAATGATTGAAGCTGAAAATTATTTTGATGAAAAATTCAGAATTCTTGCCGATTTTGACTTTATTATGAGAATAATTCTAAAAAGATATAAACCTGTATACTTTGATACCACCTATGTCACATATAAGTATGGTATGAAAGCGATGGAAGATGATAAGAGAACAGAAGAAGAAAGCAAAGCTATTTATAACAAAAATTTCAGAAATATGTATCCGCTGAATGATGAAATACTAACAAAGATGGCAAGATATTCGGAATACCCAAAACCTTTGTTGGACAAGCTTGCAAACTTCTTCCCGCCTGATGATAAAGATTTATTTTATGAAAGATGCGAACAAATGCATCAAATAAGATTAAATGCCATGAACGTAAGACAACAGGCAAAACAAGCTACCGCAGAATTAGAGGAGTAGAGGATTAGTTGCAAAACTAAATTGACATGGTATAAATGTATTAAGAAGGAATTTTGGGATATGACAGAACAAAGAGTTGCAGTAATAGGCTGTGGAGTATGGGGAAGGAATATTGTTAGAAATTTTTACAACTTAAACGTACTTGATACAGTTTGCGATATTGACGAAGAAAATCTTAAAAAGGTTACGGAACAATATGAAGGCGTGAAAGTAACAAAGGATTTTCACGATATAATAAATAACAAAGAAATTACCGGAGTTTGTGTTGTAACACCTAGCCATACTCACTATAAAATGGTTAAGGCAATGCTTGAAGCAGGTAAAAATGTATATGTTGAAAAACCAATTTCTACTGTTGCTGCCGAAGCCAGGGATTTATCAAAACTTGCCCACGAAAAAGGCTTAGTTTTAATGGTTGGTCACTTATTACTTTATCATCCTGCAGTAAATCGTTTAAAAATGCTTATCGAAGAAGGAGCTTTAGGCGACATAGTATATGCGCAAAGTGACAGGTTGAATGTTAACTACTTTAAAAATGACAGAAGTGTTATGTGGGATTTGGCACCTCATGATGTATCAATGGTAAGTTATGTAACAGGTAAAGAGCCTGTAAAAGTAATATCTGCAGTAGGATGTTCTTCTGACAGAAATGATATAATGGACATAACTCACATTAGCATCCAATTTGAAGATGGAGTTGTAGGACAAATATCAGACAGTTGGATTACCCCCAAAAAACACGTTCAATTACTTGTCAGAGGCACAAAAGCTACGGCGATATTAGACGACACACTGCCTGAAAACAAACTTGTTATCTTTGATAATTTTATAAAAGACAATAAACAAAATATAAAACTTGATTATCTTGAAATTGAGCCATTAAAATTAGAGTGTCAACATTTTATCAGTTGCTGTTCTACAGGTAAACAAGCCCGTTCTGATGGTGACAATGGATTTATGGTTACTCAAATTCTTGAAGAAGCCGAAAAATTAATGTTAGGCGATAAAGTAAAAAATTTGGATAAAGTAGACTATGCTTTATCAAGGACAAAAAGATAGGGAAAGATATGAAAATAAAAGACAACGCAGCTAATATAGTTTCAGTTACAAGAATCTTTGTTGCATATGCAGCAATTGCACTATTATTTACAAGAACAACCTGGGCATATATTTTGGCATTTATACTCACAGCAATCGCCTTTGCTATGGATGGAGTAGATGGATATATTGCAAGAAAATACAACCAATCCTCTAAATGGGGTGCGGTGTTGGATATTCTTGGGGACAGAATAGTAGAAGTTTCATATTGGACAGTTTTTGCTGTATTAGGTTGGATTAATATATTGTTTCCGCTCGTTTGTGTTGCAAGAGCATTTACAACAGACGGAATAAGAAGTGTTGCACTATCAAAAGGATATACGGCTTTTGGAGAAACCACAATGCAATCCAGCAGAATTGGTAAATTTATCTGTGCTTCAAAATTTATGAGAATAACGTATGCAGTGGCAAAAGTTGCAGCATTTATGCTATTGATTGTAGTTAACACTCCCGGCATTGAAATTTGGGAACATTTACAATGTTTAACAACAGTTACTATGATATTAGCTTGGATTGCAATTATTTTGTGTGTAGTTAGAGCAATACCTGTTATAGCTGAAAGTGGTAAACTATTTGATGAGCAAAATTAATATAGTCTTATACGAGCCTGAAATCCCCCAAAACACCGGTAATATAGCAAGATTATGCGCTTGTACAGGCGCTAGTTTATATTTGGTCGGTAAATTAGGATTTTCTCTTTCTGACAAATATACAAAACGTGCAGGTCTGGATTATTGGGATAGCGTTGATATACATAAAATTGACACAATGGATGAATTGCTAAACGCAAATAACGGCGCAAATTTTTACTATCTTACAACCAAGTCCAAAAAATTATACACCGATATCAAATTTAAAGACGGGGATTTTATAGTATTTGGACCTGAAACAAGAGGATTGCCGGATATATATGTTAAAGATAAAAATGCATTAACTATACCAATGAAGGAAGGCCAACGTAGTCTTAACCTTTCCAATTCAGTTGCTATAGTTGCTTACGAGGCGATAAGACAAAATGGACTATAATTTACCACATATGCCTTACAGACCAAAAGAATCCAATAAAGGAACTTTTGGGAAAGTGTTAAATGTATCAGGTTCCGATTACATGCCGGGAGCTGCATATTTATCTTCTGTTGCCGCACTTAAAATAGGAGCAGGCTTAACTATACTTTCAAGTTCAGAAAAAGTACTAAGAACAGTATCCAATATTGCTCCAGAAATTGTACTAAACCCAATAGAAAATATTACAGAAATTTTAAATACCGTACAAGTTGTACTAATAGGATGCGGATTATCGACATCAGAGAATGCAAAAAACGCATTTAACAATATAGTAAACAAACTCGACAAATCAACTCCTTTAATCCTTGATGCAGATGGTTTAAATATACTCGCACAGAACCACGTTTTTCCAGAAAGGGATATTAATTCCACCATTCTAACGCCGCACCCAAAAGAAGCTTCAAGACTGCTAAAATGTGATATTAATGATGTACTAAAAAATATTGATAAATCTTCAATGGATATCTCAGAAAAATACAATTGCATAACCATCTTAAAAACACATAAGACAGTGATAACCACACCAGATGGGAAAATATATCATAACAATTCAGGATGTTCTGCATTAGCGAAAGCTGGTAGCGGAGATGTACTTGCAGGCATGATAGCCGGCTTGATAGCACAGAACATGGATTTGTTTAATGCGTCAGTTTTAGGAGTATATTTACACGGATTAGCCGGAGAATTGGCAGCAAAAGACCTTAGTGAATACGGAGTTCTAGCATCAGACACACTCAAGTATATACCTTTTGCTATAAAAAAATATTTGGCTAACAAATAAAATATTAACAATTAGACAATCTGCCTAATACAACCCTTTTTGAAGCTCCGGTACAAGATGGCAAATTACTCGGAATACCATAATAAGAGCAATATCCCAATAAAGCAAATGCCATTACCTCTTTAAAATTGTTTGATATATTATAATCTTCATGCGTTTTTAAATCTATATGTTTTGGCAAATACGTACGAATAAATTTCATTAATACAGGGTTGTATGCTCCGCCACCGCCAACTACAACCTCATTAACATCAAAATCAGGAAATACAAACCGTTCATAAGAGGATACTATAGTTTTTGCTGTCAACGCTGTAACTGTCGCTATTATATCTTCTTTTTCTTTAGGAGCAAATTTTAAAGCATTTTCTATATATTTAGGAGAAAAATATTCTCTACCTGTAGATTTTGGAGGTTTCTTAAAATAATATTCATCTTGACATAATATATCGAGCCAACTATCACATATAATGCCGGATTTAGCAACTTCGCCATCTTTGTCATATGGTTTTCCAAAAAATTTATTCATACAGTAATCTATCATTATATTACCCAAACCGGTATCAAACCCAAAGGTAGGGCTATTATTTGATATCACAGTAACATTTGAAATTCCTCCAATATTTTGGACAAGCACATTTTTACCTTTTTGTTTAAACCATTTCTCATCAGCAAAACAAACCAAAGGAGCCCCTTCGCCGCCAACTGCAATATCAGCTTCTCTAAAATTTGAATAAGTTTGACAACCTGTCTCTTGTGAAATAACAGATCCGTCACCTATTTGCAATGTACTTTTTAAATTTATATTATCAATGCAATCATCAAACGGATAATGATATATTGTTTGTCCATGACTTGCTATAAAATCAGGCTTACCAAATTCTGAGATAAGAATATTTGCAGCTTTTGCAAAACAATGTCCTATTGCAAAATTCATTTGACAAACATCCTTTATAGTTGCTTCCCCCCTAAACAATTGGAATATTTTAGCTCTTATATGCTCAGGATATTTATAATTAATTCCTGAAATCAGTTTAACAGATAAATCAGGATGCACCTCACACAGCCCAGCATCAATACTATCACATGACGTTCCGGACATTAGACCAATAACACGTTTAATCTTCAATTCTTCCATATATAAATAATAATGGAAAGCTCAATCCTTTGCAAGCTTTCCCTTATTTACAACTATTCTCAAATCAAAACCTTTTTCTCTTCCCAAATAATTATCCCTAACCATCGCACTTCTTATAGATTTAATTTTTAGCCATCACCTCTTTCACTCAACTATTCTCTTCCCTGAGGTACCCCCTCCACAATTATTAATGTAAATCTAAGTAAAAAGTTTGACAAGTAAAAAAATATAAAATAAAATTTACAATTGACCATGCCCCTTAATAACTAAAGAAAAAATTCAAGTTCTTAAATCTTAATGAAGATTTTTTAATGAAATTTGGTAAAATTTTAAAAATTTTAATTGACTTTTTATCATTTACGTTTTTATTTACATAAAACAAATTTAATAGTATTATATTAAATAAGGGATATTATGAAACAATTTATAAAAACACAAAAAGTTACATATAATCTTATGTCTTTCACAGCATTTAAGGCTTTACTAATATTTTCAATGTTAATAGAGAGTCCTAAGTCTTACGAAGAAATCAGCAATTCCATGTTAGAAAATAGGTATATTAAAGAGAAAATATCTATTGATACAATGCGTGTTTATATCAATTCTCTAAAACGAATAGGATGCGAAGTTAAAAGAACAAAAGCTGAAGATAAAATTTCTAAATATCAAATAACATCTTACCCATTTGAATTAAAAATAACTGAAGAACAACTACAAAGCATTATAAAAATATACAAAAGCTTATCAAAAAGTTTAAATATTAGAGATATTATTGCTATGGATAATATGTTTGAAAAAATTGGCAAACATATAAAAGATAGCAATTTTATACAAAAAATCCGAGGATACTCTATATTAAAAGATGTAAACATCGAACTTATAAAACAACTAATAGAATATTGCAATGCGAAAAAATTAATAACAATTAGTTATAAATCTCCAAACTCAGGAGAAAAAGACATAGATATTATTCCTGACAATATAGAAATTTCAAACGGGAAGATATATTTATTTGGTTACGGACTAGAATATAAACAAACTACAGGTTTTTTAGTCAATAGAATTAATGTTGTAAAAAACGTAAAAGATATAGAAGAAAACACTATTAATTCTACAACAGTTAAAGTTAAATATGAAATAATCTCGTCAAACTCTGAAATTGTCCCAGAAAAATATGAAACCATTATTAACAAACAAAATAACACTTATTTAATGGAAGCTGAGACTAATAATCTATTCTACTTAAAACAAAGATTGCTTGAGTTTGGCCCGCAATGCAAAATAATCAGTCCTATTGAGTTTAAAAGAGATTTTGTAAAATTACTGAAAGACATGAAAGCAGGGTATTCTAATGACTAAAAAAATAACAGAAAAATATAACGACGCCTGCATCAAATTATTTAAATTTATAATCATGCTCTATGAGGATAAAGCTTATTTTAAAGATGTAATTAATCTTATATCTGATGGAGAATACGACGGAACATCAAATACACACGTTACACTAAACAAATATTTGAATGCGTTGAAAATATTTGGAATAAATGTAAAAAAAATTAACAACAAATACAAGTTGCTTACACCACTTGACAAAATAAGCTTTAATTCAAGTGATATTATGAGTATAAATAAATTAATAGATACAGCAAAATTATTGTCTGATAACAGCGCTACCAAACAAAATTTTATTGCATTTATAAAAAGCCTTGAACTTAGATATGATGATACAACTAAAAATATTATTAATAACGCTACTAATAACATAATATCTGACGATTTTATAAACTCTGATTTAATTGAACAAATAAAGCTCTGCGAAAAGTATTGTAATGAAAAACAAAAGCTTGAAATTACATACATAAATATTCCGAATAACGAAACCAACATTGTTTGCACCCCACTTGAAACAATATATCAAAAAAAACAAGTTTATCTAAAATGCCTTGGTAA
Source organism: uncultured bacterium (assembly GCA_946636615.1). Taxonomy (GTDB): domain Bacteria; phylum Cyanobacteriota; class Vampirovibrionia; order Gastranaerophilales; family Gastranaerophilaceae; genus Stercorousia. The sequence continues at coordinate 9,348 of CAMPBE010000041.1, forward strand.
CAACGGAAGTCGAATTTACGAGATTCCCATTGAAAATATTATAACAATCAACCAATTACCCGTAAGCGGTAGCTCGGTAAAAATGCCAACAACGATTGTTTTCCGAATAAAAAACAGACTTGCTAAAAATTATAGAATTAGAGATTGGGAAAGATTAGAAGATATTGAAGCTAACGGTAATAAAATCATCGTAAATAAAGGCGAAGATTTAAATATACTATTAAAAAGATTAATGAGATATAGCACAGAATGCGAAATTATATCGCCTAAATTTTTTAAAGACGAAATGATAAATCTTATTAACAAAACTTTATCTAACTATGAATAACAACTTCTTGATGATAAACTGATAATATGAGCGTACAAGTAGTTCCATTGCATTTGCACACAGAGTATTCATTACTTGATGGTGCTATAAGAATTAAAGATTTGGTTGAATTTGCAAAAGAAAATAACATGCCAGCAGTTGCAATTACAGACCACGGAGTTATGTATGGCGACATGGAACTTTATACTACAGCCAAAGAAGCCGGTATAAAACCTCTTTTAGGTTGTGAATTTTATGTACATGACGGTGATATTACAGAACACGACAAAAACAACAATCCTCTTTATCACCTTGTACTGATAGTAAAGAATAAAGCTGGATATCAAAATTTGATTAAACTCGTATCTACAGCTTGGTGCAAAGGAAGATATGTAAAACCGCGTATCAATTGGGAACTTATTAAAGAACATCATGAAGGTTTGATCTGCTTATCAGCCTGCTTGGGAGGAGAAGTGTTACAAAACCTTTTAAAAGGGGATTCCAAAAAAGCATACGAAGTTGCACAACAATATAAAGAGTTATTTGGCGAAGATTATTATATAGAGCTTCAAGATCACGGGTTAGACGATCAGAAACGCACAAATCCTCAATTAATAAAGCTTGCAAAAGAACTAGATATAAAAATGGTAATCACAAATGACTCTCATTATCTAAGAAAAGAAGATGCTGACATGCATGACACTCTTTTGTGTATGCAAACAAACAGCGATAAAGATGACCCCGACAGATTCCATTTTGAAAGCAACGAATTTTATGTAAAAACAACCGAACAATTAAGAGAATCTTTTAGTTGGATGGACGGAGATACATTTAACCAATGCATACAAAATACTGTAGATATAGCAGAAAAATGTCATCTTACTCTTGAACTTGGAAAAAGTCCGCTACCTGACTATGCAGTTCCGACAGGTCACACTATTGAATCATACTTGGAATCACTTGTATATGACGGATTAAAAAAACGTTACGGGGAAATTAAACCAGATTTAAAAGAACGTGTTGATTATGAACTTGGTGTTATTGAGCAAATGGGTTTTGCAGCTTATTTTCTTATCACGTGGGACTTTATACACTATGCGAAAACTCATGGAATACCTGTAGGCCCGGGTCGTGGTTCGGCTGCCGGTTCTGTTGTGGCTTATGCACTTGAAATTACAGACCTTGACCCTATTAAGCATAAGCTGTTATTTGAAAGATTCTTGAATCCTGAACGTTTTACAATGCCTGATATAGATATTGACTTCTGTATTGAAAGACGTGGAGAAGTAATAGATTACGTAACCAGAAAATATGGAGAGGATAGAGTCTGTCAAATAATCACTTTTGGAACATATGCTGCCAAAGCTGCATTTAAAGGTGTTGCTCGCATATTAAAAGTTCCCTTTTCAGAAAGCAACAGGTTAGCAGGCTTAATTGATCCTGCAATAGAACTTGCTATGAGTATAAACGATAAAGCAAAGACTCTTAAAGCTGCCATGCAATATGAAGGGTCTGAGCTGAGAGCCTTGTACGATAAAGATGAGCAAATACTAATTGACCCGATTGAAGGAAAAACAGTAGGTATAAAAAAGATTATTGACCTTGCAATCGGAATAGAAGGAATAAAAAATAACACAGGTACACACGCAGCAGGTGTCATAATTGCCCCAAAACCTTTGGATGAAATTTTACCTGTTCAACCTTCAAAAGATGGCATAATTCAAACAGGTTATCCACCGCATGATGTTACTGAAGTTCTAAGTCTTTTAAAAATGGACTTTTTGGGATTAAGGAACCTAACAACAATTTATAAAACTGTTGATATGATAGAAAAGCGTCAGGGTATTAAGGTAGATATCAACAATATTCCGCTTGACGACAAACCGACATATGACATGCTAATGGTTGGAGATACTGACGGCGTATTTCAGTTGGAATCTCAAGGGATGAAAAACCTTGTAAAAAAATTGAAGCCTGACGTATTTGAAGATTTGGGTGCGTTGGTTGCTTTATTCCGCCCGGGTCCTTTGGATTCAGGCATGGTTGACGATTTCGTAGAAAGAAAACATGGGCGTCAGGCAATCACTTATGCTCACCCTCTTTTGGAACCCGTGCTAAAAGATACATACGGAACAATTGTTTATCAAGAACAAATTATGCAAGTGTTCCAAGTTCTTGCAGACTATACACTAGGTCAGGCAGATATGGTTCGCCGTATGATGGGTAAGAAAAAAGTCGATGAAATGGAAAAACAAAAAGGTAAATTCATCGAACGTTCAGCTCAACACGGCATGTCATCAAAAGACGCAGAAGCTTTATTTAATCAGATTTTGGCATTCGCATCATACTGTTTTAACAGGTCACATTCTGCAGCTTATGCTTTTGTTGCATATCAGACAGCTTATTTAAAATGCCACTACCCTGTAGAATATTTATCTGCACTTTTATCAAGTGTAGCAAGTGAAGCTGATAAAACTCAACTTTATATAGAAGAAGCTCTAAAAAAAGGTATAAAAGTTCTTCCACCAGATATTAACCATTCAATGGCAACCTTCACACCAGACGGCAATAATATTCGCTTTGGCTTGGCCTCAATTAAGCAAGTCGGTGAGGGTGTAATTGAGGATATTATCAAAGAGAGAGAAGAAAACGGAGATTTCAAATCTATTTATGACTACGTAAAACGAGTTGATATAAAATGTTCAAACAAAAAAACTCTTGAAGGATTAATTAAATCCGGTGCTTTTTCATCTATAGAAAAAAGCCGTAAACAGTTGATGGATAATATTGAATACATAACAACAACCGCACAGAAAGAATCTAAAGCAAAAGAATCAGGGCAAGGCAATCTGTTTGACATGTTGGACGATTCCTCAGCCATAGAAGAAGCTAAATTCCAACTTGCAGGCTCTGATGAAGAATATAATGCAAGAACTATACAAAACTTTGAGAAAGAATTTTTAGGATTTTATATCACAAGCCATCCGCTTGCCACGATAAGAGATAAATTGCCATTTTTAATGACTCATAAAATTACGGAACTTGAAAATTTGCCTAACGAAAAGTTAGTTACAATATGCGGTTTGATTACTGCTACAAAACAAATTCCGACTAAAAAAGACCCGTCAAAATTTATCAGATTTGTAACAATTGAAGATTTAACAGGAAAAGTTGATGCAATTGCATTTAACAATAAAATTGCGGAATACGGCAACCATCTTCAAACAGAACAAAGAGTAATAATATCCGGCAAAGTTAGCAAACGAGAGGGTGACGAGCATCCTTCCTTGATTGTTGAGACAGTAAAAACAGTAGATAATTCAAATATCTTTAGCATAAAGTTAAACGACGATTTAAAATACGAAGAATTATTTTTACTAAAAAATATGTTATGCGAACATTCAGGTTCTGATCCTGTAACTATAAAGCTAAAAGAGTATGACGATGAAATTAAAATTCTTACTTCATCAATGTTTTGGGTAGAAAGCAGTAATGAACTATCCAACAAATTAACAAAGCAATTTGGTGACAGATTAGAAATTGAAATAAGATCGTTGGATACTGTAGACAAATCTGATGAAGAAGCAGTTCCGGCTTAATCAAAACAAAAAGCTTGCAAAAAAAAAATGTTCATGTATAATAATAACTGTACCCGATGCGGGGGTAATTCAGTGGTAGAATGCCTCCTTGCCAAGGAGGATGTCGCGAGTT
>CAMPBE010000042.1 GCA_946636615.1 uncultured bacterium
AAGTTTATTTATATAAAATATGTATTTTTTTAAATTAAAATACACCCACCCCCTAGCCCTACCTCTCACAAAATGATATTTAATCATTTTGTTCGGCAGAGTCCTCAAGGGAGGGGGGATGTAGGAAGATGCCTTTACTCAAGGAAGGGGTTCTGACCGGTTTTGGTGCAGACATGTCATTCTGAGGCTTTAGCCGAAGAATCTAATAGATTATGCAGGTATATTAAATAATACACCCACCCCCTAACCCCCTCCCCTAAAGGGAGGGGGGATGTAGGAAAATGCCTCCCATCAAGGGAGGGGAAAATAGAAGGGAAGTTGCCTTCACTCAAGGGTGGGGGAATGTAGGAAGGTGCCTTCACTCAAGGAAGGGGTTCTGACCGGTTTTGGTGCAGACATGTCATTCTGAGGCTTTAGCCGAAGAATCTAATAGATTATGCAGGTATATTAAATAATACACCCACCCCCTAACCCCCTCCCCTAAAGGGAGGGGGATGTAGGAAGATACCATCCCCTCAAAGCAGGGGGTGAAATAGAAGTTGCCCCTCCCCTAAAGGGAGGGGGGATGTAGGAAAATGCCTCCCATCAAGGGAGGGGAAAATAGAAGGGAAGTTGCCTTCACTCAAGGGTGGGGGAATGTAGGAAGGTGCCCTCCCCTTATGTGAGGGGGAATGATGCTTTTTTATTCCAATCAGGTAATATTAATTTTTATATTTATGTTATTCTTGTAATATGAAACGGGTTTGGTATGTTGTTTTTAGTATATTATTAATTGCAGTTTGTTTGAAGGCTTGCATAAAAGCTGATGTTGAAAATATCGAACAACCTGCGTTTAAAGATACTGAATCTATTTTTCAAGAAGATTACCCTATAGAACAAAATGTGACAATAAATGGGGTGGATTATCTTCAATCTCAACTATCTATCGGAAAATATGGCGGAACTTTTGTCGCATCTACCATAGGAGAAGGACCAAAAACATTTAATCCGTTTAATTCAAAAGACAATATTTCATCAACTATGTCTGAGGTTATGTATGACGGTCTTGTAACTACAAATCCCGTCACAGGTGAAACTATTCCAAAATTAGCAAAATCATTCAGTGTAAACGGTTGTGAATATATAGTAAATCTTAGAAAAGGGATTAAATGGTCTGACGGAAAACCTATTACTGCAGATGATGTTGTATATACTTGGAATACAATTATTTTTGGAGGATTCGGAAATACATCGACTCGTGATTCTGTTATTATTGATGGGGAATTACCGACTGTTCAAAAAATTGATGACTATACAGTAAAATTTATTACGCCTAAACCCTTTGCGCCGTTTTTAAGAATGTTGTCAACTCCGATTGCGCCAAAACATATATTTAAACCAGCTACAGACAGAGGTAAAAAATATTTTGAAGGATTTTTATCTACAAACACTAACCCGAATGAATTCGTTATATCAGGTGCTTTTAAACTGAAAGAATATGTTCCGGCTCAAAGAGTCGTGTTTGAAAGAAATAAAGATTATTACATAATTAACAAGGATGGTAATAAACTGCCTTATCTCAACAAACTTGTTTATTTGATTGTTGGCGATGTAAACAATCAAGTTTTGAAGTTTGAGGGCGGTGAACTTGATGAAATTAGTCTGCAGGGAGCAAATGTTGCACGCTTTAAAGAATTGGAAAAACACTCCGATTTTTCTGTTTATAACATTGGGCCCGATACAGGAACGATGTATATTGCGATGAATATGAATAACCGCAAAGACGATAAAGGTAAATATTATGTAAATCCTAAAAAACAAAAGTGGTTTCAGGATAAAAATTTCCGTCAAGCTGTAGATTACGCAATTGATAGGCAAAATATGGTGTTTAACATTGCAAATGGTTTGGCAGAACCTCTGTTTACTCCTGAAACGTTAAATTCGATTTTCTTAAATAAATCTTTAAAATCTTATGAAAGAAACATAAACAAATCAAAAGAACTTTTGCAAAAATCAGGGTTTTATTGGGATAAATCAGGAAAATTAAAAGACAAAGACGGAAATTTTGTAGAATTTGACTTGTATACAAACGCAGGAAACACCGAACGTGAAGCGATAGGGGTTATGGTGAAACAGGATTTGGAAGATTTGGGAATGAAAATTAATTTTAAACCCATTGAATTTAATTCTCTTGTGAATAAATTGATGGCTACTCTTGATTGGGATATGGTAATAATGGGATTTACAGGTTCACCTCTTGAACCTAACGGGGGTAAAAATGTATGGATGTCTGACGGAACTTTGCATATATTCAATCAACGATTGGAAAAAGACCTGAACAGTCCAAGGTATGATTTTGAAAATGTTTTGGATGAAATGTTTATAAAAGGCGCGCTTGCTGTTAATTTTGAGGATAGGAAAAAGTATTACGACAAATACCAAGCCGTTGTGTATGAAGAAAAACCTTTAATTTACATATATTCTCCAATCAGAATTGTTGCTTTGAGAAATAAGTTTAAAAATATATATCCGACAAGTTTGGGCGGTGTTACTCATAATTTGGAAGAAATTTATATAGAGGACGGTAGCAGATAATGCAGATTTTAAAATATATTTTAAAAAGAATAATTCAAACAATTCCACTGTTAATAATAGTGTCTTTGATAAGCTTTTTTATAATCCGCTTGTCACCTGTTGATCCGTTGGCAGAACTCAGATTAAATCCGTCAGTTTCAAAAGAAACATTGCAGGCTGAAACGCAAAGACTTGGGCTTGATAAACCTATAATCATTCAATATGCAAAATGGGCAAAATCGTTTCTGAAAGGCGATTTGGGGGTAACATCATCCGGAGAAAAAGTTAGTACAAAGTTGAAAGAACGTATTCCAAATACACTACTTTTGACTGTTATAGTTATATTTTTAGCTTGGATTGTTGGTGTGCCTTTGGGAATTGCTGCTGCTGTTAATTGGAAAACTCCGTTTGATAGAATATTAACGGTTTTGACAAGTATAGGTATGGCGATTCCGTCATTTTTCTTTGCAGTTTTATTGCTGATATTTGCTGTTAAAACAGGTTGGTTTCCTGTAGGCGGACTTACAAGTTCAAATTTTATGGATATGAATTTAAGTCATAAAATATTAGATATAACTCATCATTTAATATTGCCTGTTACTGTTTTATTTACGTTGTCGTTGGCTGGTTTACAAAGACAAATGAGAGGAAATTTGCTTGATGTTTTGGATAGCGATTATGTTAAATTTGCAAGGGCAAAAGGGTTAAGTGAATTTAAAGTTATATTTAAGCACGCTTTGCGAAATGCTGTAAATCCTTTGATAACTCTTTTAGGTTTTGAATTTGCAGGGCTATTGAGTGGGGCTGCTTTGACTGAGTACGTTTTTCAATATCCCGGACTTGGCAGATTGATATTGGAAGCGGTTTTAAAGTCTGATATAAATCTTGTTATGGCATCTTTAATGATGGGGGCGATTATGTTGATCGCAGGTAATTTAATCGCTGATATTTTGTTGATAATTGCAGATCCTCGCATCAGAGAGGGGGCTCAAAATGATTAGAGATTTGATAAAACAACTGTGGAAAGATAAGTTTGCCAGAATTGCACTGATTGTTTTGGGGGTAATATACTTTTCATTGTTATTTGCAGATTTTATAGCACCTTATACAAAAGATTTTTCTGATAGGTCTATGGCATATGTTCCGCCATCTAAGATTTTTACTATTGATGAAAACGGAAAACTCTCAAGGCCTTATACATACAATTATAAAAGAGAATTTGATGATGTGGATTTGAAAATTGTATATTCTTTAGATAGAAGTCAAAAGCATTACATAAATTTCTTTGCAAAAGGGCAACCTTATAAATTTTTGGGATTAATTCCAATGAAAAGGCATCTTGTTACAACAGATAATAGTGGCAGGTTGTTTTTGCTTGGTACTGATATAAATGGCAGGGATGTGTTCTCCAGAATTCTGTTTGGGGGAAGGATTTCTATGACAATAGGATTTTTGGCATTGTTTGTTTTATTTCCTATAGGGCTGTTATATGGCGGGATTGCAGGATATTTTGGCGGAAAAACTGATATTGTAATGATGAGATTTGCAGAAGCAGTTATGTCAATCCCTTCGTTTTACCTATTGATAATTTTGGCATCAATATTGCCGTCAGGCATGACAAGTGTTCAAAGGTTTATGCTTATTGTAATAATTCTTGCGTTGATTGGTTGGGCCGGATTTGCAAGAATTGTGAGGGGGATGGTTTTATCAATAAAAACTCAGGAATATGTTCAGGCTGCAAAATCAATTGGAGCATCAAATTTGCGAATTATAATAAAGCATATTTTGCCTCAGACTACAAGTTTTGTGATTGTTGCTATGACTCTATCTGTTCCTTCTTATATTTTGTCGGAATCGGGCTTGAGCTTTTTAGGTTTAGGAATACAACAGCCGGATGCAAGCTGGGGAAATATGCTTAAAGAAGCTCAGGAATATACGAATATTATTTATCGCCCATGGCTATTAACTCCGGGTTTTTTAATTTTTGTTGCTGTTTTGGCATTTAACTTGATTGGTGATACAATCAGAGATGTGTTAGATCCAAAAAGCAAGGTTAGATAAGGAGTAGTAATGGATTATTCAAACAGTATAGGATTTACTTATGATTGGTCTGTAGTATTAAGAGTATTAAGTGCCTTATTATTGGGCTTTGCTATTGGCTTAGAACGTGAAATGACCAATAAATATGCAGGTTTGAGAACAAATATTTTGGTTTGCATAGGTGCATGTATATTTACGATAATTTCAATATATGGATTTCCAGAAGTAACTGTTATTTCAGGACAAGAATTTGGAACTCGTGATACAGCAAGAGTTGCAGCTCAAGTGGTTACGGGTATCGGTTTTATTGGCGGCGGTACTGTATTAAGACATGGAGCTACGGTATTTGGACTTACTACTGCTGCTACTTTATGGGTTTCTGCTGCAGTTGGCATGGCTTGCGGCGCAGGAATGTATTCGGTTGCTGTAATTGCAACAGTTTTGTCAATATTGGTACTTGTATCCGTAAGATTTTTTGAAAGGGACATACTGATTTCAAGTACTAAGAATACAAGACGTTTAAAAGTGAACATATCTTGTGAAAATGAAAAATCTTCAAAAATTTATGATTATTTAATTGAAAACTACACATCATTAAGAGAGATTTCAAAAAAAATGAATAAAGATGAGTCACTTACAAAAATTAATGTTATTTTGGATGTGACAGGAAGAAACCCTATACAGTCTATGTATAAAACTTTCCAAAAAATTGATGGCATCGAATCTATTTCTATTCAAGAATTTGTTGAATAATAAAATAGATTGATGTACTATTGAACTGTAAAATAAAAAGATTGGTGAGTGTATGATAAAAACAGAATTGATATTTTTGGGCCCCCCAGCTTGTGGTAAAGGTACGCAGACAACCAAGTTAGCAGAATATTTACGTTTTCCACATGTAGATACAGGTTCTTTATTGAGGAATGAAATTAAAAATGCGACAGAAGCAGGTATAGAAGCAAAGAAATTTATTGATAAAGGGCAGCTTGTTCCTGTTGAACTTGTTTCGAAGATTATAAAAAACAGGCTATCAAAAGATGATTGTAAAGCCGGTTATATTTTAGACGGTTTTCCAAGAAGTTTGGAACAGGCCGAGCAGTTGACAAAAATAAATGATGAATTGGACAAAAATATTGATTCAAAATTTAGAGCTATATATTTTGATATAGATACAAGTGTTCTTGTCGAAAGGATTGTAAATCGCAGATCTTGTTCAAAATGTGGCGAAATATATAATCTTGCATTTAAAGCTCCCGAAAAAGAGGGTATTTGTGATAAATGCGGGGGAATTTTGACCCAAAGAAAAGATGATACAAGAGAAGTTGCTCAATCAAGATTTGACACTTATGACAGAGAAACTGCTCCTTTGGTTGATTATTATAAAAAACAAGGAGTTTTAAAATCTATTGATGCTAACGGCACGATAGAAGAAGTTTGGAGTAGATTGTTGGATGTGATTGAATAGTCTATAAGTAGTTGAAAGGCGGTATTACGAAAGTCGTAAGCTGTAATAAAAATATGATACATAAAAAATCAAGAGATGAAATAAAAAGAATGAGGCATGCAGGACACATAGTTGCGCTTGTTCATCAAAAAATGAGAGAGGTTATAGAACCAGGAATAAGCACTAAAGAGTTGGATGATATTGCATATCATATTATCAAATCAGAAAGAGCTGTTCCGACATTTTTGGGCTATCACGGTTTCCCCGGAAGCATTTGTGCTTCAATAAATGAACAAGTGGTTCACGGCATTCCTAACGAAAATATAAAAGTAAAAGAGGGCGATATCATAAGCATTGATGTCGGAGCGACTTACGCAGGAATGGTAGGCGACGGTGCTTGGACTTATCCTGTCGGAGAAGTTTCTGATGAAGTTAAAAGACTTTTGAAAACTACAGAAGAAGCACTTTTTGCCGGAATTTCGCAGATGAAAGCGGGAAATGTTTTGGATGACATTTCAGGTGCTATAGAAGACGTGGCAAATCGTGAAAAAATGGGCATTGTTCGTCAATACGGCGGTCATGGTGTTGGTCATGAAATGCATGAAGAACCGTTTTTATTTAATTACAGAGTTGGCGACAAAACTTTGATTAAGCCAAATACTGCAATAGCTATTGAACCTATGCTAAATTTGGGCTGTGACGACGTTGTTGTTGCAGATGATGAATGGACTGTAAGCACAAAAGACAGCAAACCGTCAGCTCATTTTGAGCATACTGTTCTTGCTACTGATGATGGAAATATTATAATTACACAATTAATGAACTAGAAAGGAGTCGGGTGCGAGAAAGTGATTGAAAAAGTAAATGTCTAATCATATATTCTTCTAACCCTCTAATTATGCATTATTTTATAGGTTTATCATTAGCAGCATCATCTGGAATGGATTCGGGTATAGCAGTTATTGATGGTGATAATAATTTAATACTTTTAGATAAGCTCTATACAATGAATGACGTTATGTTTTTCTTTGATAATTTTCCGTCATTAATGTATTCAAAGATTTGTATATCTCAGGTTTGGGATAGAACAATGCTTAACGGAAAATGGAGAATTCTTGGAAAACCTTATCAGCTTGTAGCAACAAATCCGCTGATAAAAAACAGAGAAGGCTGGACTCACAGATATTCAACAAGAGGTTGCGAATATTTCAGGTCGCTTGTTGAAGAAAAAGGTATTGAAATTAATCGTTTTGAACTTTATTTAACAAGACAGAGTTTGAATTTAAGTTCTTGTTATAAAGAAAGATCACCTGCGGATTGCAAGTTTTTACAACAAACATTGAAATTTGAATATGGATTTGATTTGCCGACAAATATGATGCCAATGTCACAGCTTGAGGCGATAATCGGAGCATTGCTTGCTAAAGAAAAATCAAACAATCCGGAAAATGTAAGAAAAATATCTGAGTTTAGGAATTTTGACGTAATTGATTTTGTTAAAAATCCTAAAGCAGTTAAAATTTATCATTAATCTCTGCTGCTCATTAATCCTAGTGCAAGACCCACAGCTGCACCAATTCCGACACCCCAACGGAATTTATTCCACTTAACTTCTCTGTAAGCGTCAGAGCATGCACTATCCATTAAATGTGTTTTATTCTTGTGTGTGTCGAAACAAGCTATAAATTTATCTTTTATATTTTTAACAGATGCAGCGTCAGTAACCTCTTTTTCAAGAGCATCACATTTGGTTGTGATTGCAGTGATATCTTCGGATAATCCCATTTGTTGTAATATCATTTTGCTTTCGGTCGAGACTTCATTTCTTTCAACTTCTTCTGCAATATTTCTCAAAGAACGGATTTGTGAAAAGTTATCGTTCCTTTTCATATCAAAACCGCGCTGAACAAATGTATCTTTTTTTACCGGAAGATAATACGCATTCATACCAATCAAACCGCCTGCAACCATCATACCGAGTTTCCTTTTGTTAGATGAACCCTGCTGCGGCAAATAAGGGTATGGCATTTGATTTACCTGTGCTTCATAATTTATACGATCAACCATTTTTTATCCTTTTAGTTTATTAAATTTCATTTTGAAATCTATAAAACAGGAACAAAATTTTTTTTGCTAGTTAATATAATTTTTTATAATATCAATTACATTCTTGTGAATTTCTTCGATTGATTTTGTGGAATCTATCACTTTAACCCTTTCAGGCTCTTGTTTTGCTATTTCAAGATATCCGTTTCTTACTCTTGTTTGAAATTCAATTCCTGCACTTTCCATTCTATCTTGATTTTTGCCGACTCTTTGCATGGAAGTTTTTGTATCAATATCAAAAATAAAGGTTAAATCAGGTTTTTTTCCATTAGTTGCAAGACTGTTTAAATGATTAATTGTATCAATATTAAGTCCTCTGCCATATCCTTGATATGCAACTGTAGAATCTGTGTGTCTGTCACACAAAACAATTTTTCCTGTATTTACGGCAGGATTGACTATAATATCAATATGTTGAGCTCTGTCAGCTAAAAATAAAAAGGATTCGCAACGGTCGGAAACTTCACCGTCATAATTCAAGAGAATTTCTCTCAATTTTTCACCCAAACCTTTACTCCCCGGTTCTCTGGTTAATAAAACCTCATACCCTCTTTCTTTTAAATATTCTGAAAGTAAATTAATTTGGGTTGTCTTTCCGCACCCGTCAACACCTTCAAATGTTATAAATAGCCCTTTTCCCATAAAATAATTATAACATCAAAACAAACAGCATGCACATGTCATTTATTCACTTTAATAGATATTGCCTTTTTCCTCTTTTTAAATGATGTAGTAAAACCTATATTGTATAGAATAGATATGTAAGAACAATATTTGGGTAGTTATGAGTCAGGATTTTGATTTTACATCTTACAATAATATAAAACGAATGTCTGAAGAAGAATTAACAGTCTTGTGGGAAACATACTTAAATGATAAAACAAACAAGTCTGTACGTGACACTCTTATTGTTCAATATATATATTTGATTAGATATGTTGTCGGTCGTGTAAAAGTTACTTTGCCTGCAACGATTTCCGTTGAAGACATTGCAGGTTATGGTGTTGAAGGACTTATTAATGCAATAGAAAGATATTCTCCTCAAAAAAATACAAGGTTTGAAACTTATGCTTTGATAAGAATTAGAGGTGCGATATTAGATAAAATTCGTGCTCAAGATTTTTTGCCTCGTAGCTTGAGAAAGAAGATAAAAGATATAAAAGCTGCGCAAGAATATTTAAAACAAGAACTTGGCAGAATGCCTACAACGCAAGAAGTTGCACAATATTTGAATATGGATCCTGAAAAGGTTATACAATTATTATCTGAAGATACAACTATAACTTCGATTTATGATAAAAAAGGTGCAACAGAAGATAGTGTTGAAATTATTGATACTATTGAAGATACAAATAAATTAAACCCACATGAGCAAGCGGAAGAAAAGAATGTTAAACATGAGCTTGAACGAGCTTTATTAAGGCTGCCTGAACGTGAACGGATTATAATGGTCCTTTACTATCAAGAAAATATGACGCTTAAAGAAATTGGTGAAACTATAAATATGTCTGAGTCTCGTGTTTGCCAATTGCATGCTCAAGGTATTATGAAACTCAAAAATATTCTTTCGGAAAACAGAAGCGCAAGGTTACAAAAGAGTATTATCTCTTAGTATCATAGTTGATTATTACAAAATCAATTCTGTTTTTCAAATTTTTTGTATTAGGGTTTAAAATTTTTTCAAAGGGCATATGTTCCCCGTATCCGATGTCGAATAATTGTTCTGTTGATACATTTCGATATTTGGTAAAATACTCGGAAATATTTGCAGAACGCATCATTGCAAGTTCCCAATTTGTAATATCATCTTCACAAACATTTGCTGTGTGGTTTTCTATAACGCAATAATTGGGAAGCTCTTTTAATATAATTGCAATATTATCAAGTATAAACAGAGAATTTTTTTTAATCTGGGCTTTGCAATCATTGAACAAAACATTTTCATCAAGACTGACAATTAATCCTCTGGGAACTTCTGTATAAACAGTTTCTTTTGGAAGTGTTTTTTGAAATCTTTTTTTTATAGTATCAGATGTTATATTAGATTCAGAAGAAAATCCTGTGGTTATGATGGGTAATAGCATCAACAAAAACAAATTTGATATTTTCACAAATACATTATTTGTTATTGTTAATATAGAATCATTCCCTAAAAGCCTATAATTAAGGTTTTAAAATAGTTAAAACATATTTATCATTAAAATACTTGTTTGCACAGTTTTTAATATCTTGTGGTGTGATTTTTTTTATTTTTTCTTCAGCCTTTTCTAAAAAATCAAATCCAAATCCCATAATTCCGTAATGAGCAAGCCAATTTGCCTGTTGAGAATTTGTTTCTGAAATAAATGCCCATTTACCAAACAAATTTGTTTTAGCGTTTTCTAATTCTTCATTGTCAACAAGAATATTTTTTATTTTTTCTATTTCTTCTTCAAAACCTTTTAGTGAAGTTTCTATATTTTTAGGCTCTGTTGCAATGTATATTGAAAAGTTTGCAGCTAATTTTGCGATATCATAAGAGCTTCTGACAACATAAGCAAGCCCTTTTTTATCCCTAAGTTCCAAAAACAATCTTGATGAAAGTCCGCTCGCTCCGAGTATAATATTCAAAAGCGCAAGAGGTGCATAATCTTCACTACCTGCACTATCTACAAGCCAACCTTTTAATATGTGAGCTTGATTTAAATCCGACTGTATTACATCAATATTTTTTATTTTTTCTAATGTTGGCTTATCTAAATTTGGAAGTTTCAGAGTTGATTCAGGTAAATCTCCAAGTTTAGAATCTAGTTGCTTATAAACATAATCAAAATCTAAATCGCCAACGAATACTACAACTTTTTTGCTGTCATTAACTATGTTTTTGTATGAATTGACAACTTCTTCTTTTGTGATTTTAGGTAAATT
This sequence comes from uncultured bacterium, assembly GCA_946636615.1. Lineage (GTDB taxonomy): Bacteria > Cyanobacteriota > Vampirovibrionia > Gastranaerophilales > Gastranaerophilaceae > Stercorousia. The sequence goes on from CAMPBE010000042.1 coordinate 11,051, forward strand.
TTCTAAAATTACGGTATTTGTGTATCCATAATTATGGTCAGCATAGATATTTTTATAATAATTATCAATAACTTTTGCTCTGGGCGAATCTAATTCCGCAATAATTTCGCCTTCAAGCTTAGCCTTTTCTTTATCAAATTCATCAAATGTGGTATTTTTGATTATATCTGTAAATATTTCAAGAGCTTTTTCAAAATCTTCATTAAGGCAAACAAATTTAAACTTGATATAATCTAACTTTAGCTCTGCAGTAAATTCAATTGCGTATTTATCAAGTTCTTCTGACAACTCTTGCGCCGAATAAGTTTTTGTTCCTTGCATAAACAATCTTGTCATTAAAGAATTTACGCCGGCTTTTGCAGGAGAATTAACAGACATGTTAAAATAAAGTGCAACCCTAGGAGTGTTTTTGTTTCTTTTGTATGCGAAATCAGTTTTGTTTTTTAGTAAATTAAATTTTCTATCCATTATGAATTCTCCTATGGGTTTATATTAACATAATTACTTTTAAAAACAAATAATGCAACAAATTTATAAATTTGTTGCAAAATACCCTCCCTAATAGGGGAGGGTCAAAATCTTTGATTTTGGGGTGGGTTTGTATTGCGGGGCTTATACCGCCTCTGCCCCCTGCGTTTATAATAAGGGAGCTATGCGCCCCCTTACACCCCGCACTTAATTTCTTTCTCTTTGATTTTTGGGCGACGCAAAGAGAAAGAAATTAAGCAAAGAAAGAGAAACGGCGCCATAACCGCTTAATCACTACTAAGCTCAACCTATGGCTCGTAAACTCGCTATATTAATGTCATTCTGAACTCGATTCAGAATCTTTTTGCCGCTCAGACAGTACGAGCCTCGTTATTGTTTCGCTAAGTAGTGATTATAATATAAAAATAATAATAATAATGATTATATAAATCCTGACCTTTGACGGAGTGAACAATCAAATGTTTGTGACACATTTACAGAGCGGAATTTGTTTGAGCGTTAGCGAGTTATTCCGCTTTGGGTGGAACATTAGATTTGATGTGAACGAAGGAACAGGTCAAAGTTTCTTTCGTGTCTTTCTTTTCGATAAAAGAAAGACACTGCAGGGGTGCAGGGGCGGCATAAGCCCCGCATTACTGTTTAGTTTACCATTTTTATTTAATCAACAAATTTATAAATTTGTTGATTAGATAAAAAAACGGACAATCTTTTTAGATTGTCCGATATTTCATTTTCTGAAACAAAAAGGATTTACATTAAAAACCTTTTCATTAAGTTTGTTTTATAAAAAAACAAACCCTCTCCCCTTATTGATAGCCTATCCCTTTTTGAAAGCTATCCCCAAGCTCTCAAGATTTTGTATATTCATAATAGAATAAACTAATAAAAAAATTAAAAAAAATATTGAAACCATGCCAATCTTTTTACAAATCTAAAATGTACACTATTTCAAGATAGCCTTGTTGTAGTCGTTTTAAACCAAAAAAAATTTTGCAAAAAAATTTACTAAATTTTTGTAAACAAAATTGTTAAAACCTCTTGCATATTTAAAAACTATTGTAGTCATGCCTAATTTAATTATTTTTATAAAAACAGACAAAAATATTATAATTTTTGATTGTTAACAATTGTAACAGATTTTATAACATGTGAAATTGTGCATTTTTCTAGGTTTTTACATGTTTGAGAGCTTAAAAATAAGAGAGAGTAACATGGCGCAAGCAGGATTACCAAAACTAAATTTGGCTACAAAGTCGATTTCAATTAAATCGTCAGCTTCAAGCTCTTTGAGCGGTGCTCAAAGGAGCGGTGTCTCTTATGGAATAAGGGCTCAACGTTCCAATACTTCAATTTTTAATCCAAAGATGGCATATAGTGCATCAACAAGTGCTATGCGTCATAGTTTAAACAGTAGAGTGGTTATTAATAACAATATTCCTGTGCGTGCACAACAACAAAATAATGGCATGAGCACAATGGAAAAATTGATGATGATTTCCATGATGGGTAGTATGGCTACTCAATTAGGTAAAGGTATTGCTGATACAATTAAAGAACTAAAGGGTTCTAAAACGGATTCATCAAATAATAATAGCAATGTTGATGGCAAAAGCGATACCGGTACTTTGAATGATTTGAGCAAAGAAAATACTAAGATT
>CAMPBE010000043.1 GCA_946636615.1 uncultured bacterium
TAAATTCTTGTAGCATATTTATACCTCGCCAAAATATTTTAGCTCGAACATATTTAAAAATCAAAATTGCGGAATTAAAAGGTCTAAAAAAGAATTGCACTTTGGATGTGAAATACGTGCAAAAACAAATGAGCATATGTATTATTACAATAACAACAGATACCAATGAGAGTTAAATAAAATGACACCATTAGAATACAAAAATTTAATAGCCTTGTCCTACTGATTTATTCTTTTTTAGTGGGTACAATTCATACCAATCTACTAATCCACTTTCTGCAGGTCAAAAAAATTTTATAAATTTAATTTTTCGTGTATAATAAAAACAATCATGGAAATCTCTATAACAATACCTGTTTATAACGTTGATAAATATTTAGCAAGATGCTTAGACTCGATTCTTAACCAAACGTTTAAACTCGATTACGAAATCATATGCGTCAACGACGGTTCAACAGACAATTCTCAAAAAATATTGGAAGAATACGCAAAAAAATATGACAAAATAAAAATTATTAACCAAGAAAATCTCGGACTTTCAGAAGCACGAAACACAGCTTTGGATCACGTTACAGGCAAATATACCATGTTTGTGGATGCTGACGATTTTATCGCAACAAATGCCCTTGAAGGCTTATACAACTATGCTGAAAAATATAACGCTGATGTCGTTGTTTTTGACTTCCTGAGTGGCATACCAGGAAACAAAAATCTTTACAGACAAAATTTCCCGATGATTACAAAAAAATATGGAGATAACGCTTTTAATATCAAATCAGCAGAACCTTTCGTTTACAGATTTATTCCTGTAGCTTCTTGGTGCAAATTCTATAAAACAGAATTTGTAAGAAATATTAAATTCTGCAAAAAACTTATCTATGAAGATGTCCCTCACTGGGCTGAAGTTTTTTCTAAAGCCGAAAAAATCCACTATCTGCCAATTCCTTATTACTTTTATATTAGAAAAAGAACCGATTCAATAATGCAATTGAAAAATAAGAAATTATTTGATGTTCTTACCGTTTTTTCCATAGCCAAAAAAAATCTTGAAAATGCAAGCTGCTTTGACAAATACAGAAATATTCATTATGCACATCTGGCTTCAAATCTTAAAATGAGATTGCGTGAAATTAACCCAGAATTTAAAAAAGAATTTATTGAAAAAATCAAAGATTATGAATTTGATGTTGATTACGAAAAATTTTTCAAAGATGATTTTTTCCAATTCGAAAAAGATGATATGAAAATAATAAAATTTATTAGAGAAAATGATTACAAAAATATTGAAAAGTTCTTAATTCAAAATAAAGTTTGGAAATAATTTACCTGAAAGGAAAATTTATGAAAAAAATTAACATCACAAAAATGCAAGGTTGCGGAAATGATTTTGTCATCCTTGATTATAAAGAATTTGTGAAAACAGGTCTTAACATGAGCGAACTTTCCCAAAAGCTATGTGACAGGAATTTTGGAATAGGCGCCGACGGAATGATTATTCCAAATCTTGATTTTGAATCATATAAAAATGAAGCTGACATTAGCTGGTATTTCTACAATTCTGACGGTTCTACAGCCCAAATGTGCGGAAACGGCATGAGATGTTTTGCTAAATATGTATATGATAACAAGATTTTAGATAAAAAATCATTCACAGTAAAAACGGGAGCCGGATTGATAAAACCCGAAATCCTTGATGACGGTAATGTTAAAGTTAATATGGGAACTCCTATTTTGGAGGATGAAAAAATCCCGTTTAAAGGCGAAAGATATTTTCAAATTCTTGATAAAGAGTTTAAGTTTACTCCCATATCAATGGGTAATCCCCACTGTGTAATCTTTACAGACGAAAACCCCCGTAAAATGGCTGAAAAATACGGCCCTTACATTGAAAAACATGAATATTTCCCCGAAAAAACAAATACAGAATTTGTAAGAGTAAAATCCAAAAATGAAGTTGATTTATGCGTATTTGAAAGAGGCTGCGGAATTACATTAGCCTGCGGAACAGGTGCTTGCGCAACAGTTACAGCCTGTGTTTTAAATAACTTAACAGAACAAAGTGTTAAAGTTAATCTCCCCGGAGGGGCTGTATTCATTGAATGGCAAGGTTCTGTGGAAAACCCTGACAAAAATATATTTATGACAGGACCTGCAAATTACAGTTTTGTTGCAGAATACATGTTGTAAAAATTTTTATTTCCATGATATTATTTGAATATACACTAGAATAGGAGAATTATAAAATGAAAACTTATGAATTAATGGCTATATTCAAACCTAATTTGGATGCTGAAGAAGTTGACAAAACTATCGAAGCTTTAGGAAAAACTGTTTCAGATTTAAAAGGTAAGGTTGAATCTACAGACAAAACAGGAAGAAAAAAATTGGCTTATGATATCCAAAATTTCAGAGACGGTTTCTTTACAACATTTGTATTGAGCTTGCCTGAAGAAAATGTTGCAGAATTCAGACGACAATTAAAATTGAATGACAATATTTTAAGAACAATGTTCTTAGAAGCAACTAAAGCCGCTGTATAGAAAAGAAAGGACATTTAAATGTCGATAGCAAAATCAGTTGTAACAGGAACAGTATACAGAACACCGGAAAAACGTTTTACACAAAACAATATTGCGGTTTCTGATTTTGTTCTTGATATAGGTGAAAGAGAACAAATGTTCATCAGAGTTGTTTCCAGAAGAACTGCACTTGATGAAGTGGTTTCTTCATTAACAAAAGGTGAACGAGTCCTTGTAGAAGGCAGATTGCAAACAAATACTGCCAAAATGGATGATGGTTCCGAAAAAAGAATTTATGAGATAGATGCAAATACTATTGAAAAAATGGGTGAAGCATCAGGTATTTCAACAAATTCAAACTACGGAACAGAAGAAATTGTTAAGTTTGAATCAGACGATATGTCTAATGAACTTATCAATGAGGATGAAATTCCGTTTTAGTGGATTTTGGTAAATGCGCCGTGTGAGCGAAAAGCGAACCAAGCACGTCCTAAAGAGAAACTTGATGAAGCGAAATGAATTTGAAAAATTTATGTAGCGAAATGAAAAGTTTCGGGTTGCCAATAATCCAAGACAGCGGATTTGCGGACGGACGAAACGAAGTGAGTCCGGATAGCGAATAGATTGAGTCGACTATGGCAAAGCCATAAAGACGAAACTCTGTGAGCAAGGAGCAAATCCAAGACAGCGGATTTTTTGCAGAGAGCGGAAGCTTTTCTTTAAAAATTAAAAGCTTTATTACAAAAACTTTAAACTAAATATCTCAAAAACCTATAAAGCTAAACAGGTGCGATGGAAAAGTTAATAGATTATGAATCAAGTTCAGAATGACGACCCGAGTGCATTAATAAAATAAAGCGAAAATTACAAAACAGTAAAACAAAACGCATTAATCATTAAAAGCGATATTACAAAATTCGTAAGCAGTAGTATAAAAAGGCTAGAAAGGCAAAATTAAAAATGGCAAGACAAAACTTGGATGACAAGAAAAAACGTAAAAATTGCAGTCTTTGCGGTGACAAAGTTGAGTCAATCGATTACAAAGACGCAGCAAAATTGAAAAGATACTTGACTGAAGCAGGAAAAATTATTCCTCGCAGAATTACAGGTAACTGTGCTAAGCACCAAAGAATGATTGCAACAGCAATTAAACGTGCCAGAGAAGCAGCAATTATTGATTACGTTTTTGATTAATTTGTCAAAATACTGCGAAACAAAAAACGATGGTTTTAAAGCCATCGTTTTTTGTTTTGCAAATTTATCTTACAATCATAAAAGATTTTAAACTTCTACCGGCTCCGTCACCTTTTGTCGAAACCACATCGTATTTATTCAAATAATTCATAGATGTAGAACTTCCACCATCAAATGTCATAGCTCTATCCCATCCTAGTTTTTTTACAAAATCATGTACCTCATACAAATCCATAGGATGTTCGTCAGTAATAATCAAAATATGCGCTTCACCATCTTTTAGGCCAATAACTGTTCTTGAAGTTTTATGCAAAACAGAACAACTTTCCCTAACTATTTCATCCCCATCTTTAACCACAAAAAATTCTTCTTCCAACCTTAATTGGGGATATACAAGCGGTCCTGCTTGTGCAGATGTTACAATGTTACAACCAAATTCAACCTCACTTTTATGCGGAACAATTTCGTAATGAAGTCTTGTTTTTCCACTATAACATTCTACAATTCTAAACTCAGTACGATTAAGAATCTTATCCAAATTGCGTCTTACTATACTACTATTAAATAGACTCGGATTCATTATCGGATCTTCAACCGTATTTCTGTCTGTTACAATATAAGAAATACTTCTTTCATTATTAGGATCAAAATATCCTGCATTTACAGTTAATCTCGCTTTTGCCCTTTGGTGTGCTTCTTTATTAGTAATTAAACTGTCGTTGCTAACAAATTTAATTTTTTTCTTTATTTTTTCGCCTTTTAATGTAATATGATAAATTCCATCATCATACTTAACATCAATATCACCTGCAGCAAATACAGGAGATGCAAAGATTACTACCGCCAACAGAAATAACATTATTTTTTTCATAATTATAAGTCCTTAGATTTGTAAAAAGCTACAATTGCGCACAAAAATGCAAATGGCGGAAATGTCGAAGTTATTATCGGGTGCAAAACACCTTTTTCCGCTAATAAATCAAAAAATGGCAATGTTATATAATACAAGAATATACACCCAATAGCAATAGTAAATCCAATTAATCTTTGTTCTCTCGGTTTACTAAAGCCTAACAAAGCACCCATAATTGCCAATAAAACACAAACAAACGGATGCAAGAATCTTTGGAAATACTTGTTTAACATATACCTGTATTCTTCGTCGAGATTTTCTTTTTTTAATAATTTTATATAACTATTCAAATCTTTATTTGTAATCTCACGTTCTTTTTTAGTTGAATATGTCATTAGAGTAAACGCATTTTTTGCATCTTCGCCTTCTAAAATATTCATAGTCGGATATTTTCTTATATCTTCAAAAATTCCGTCACCTGAGATATTGTAATAAGTAATATCCTCTAAAACCCATTTGTCAGTCTTAATTTTACCTGTTTTTGCAAAATATATATTATTGAGCTGATGCACATCACTGTATTGTTTTCTCTTAAAATCAAGCACAATTACATTATACAAAGTATCTCTGGTATATCTGGAAACAATAACAGCACTTGTCGGAACATTATCTTTATCTTTTTGTGTATATATATATTGAGTTGAAATATAGTAACCGCCTAACTCCTGTAATTTTTTTTCTGCATGCGGTACTAATCTGTCACTTGTAATATAACATAATCCGGTAACTATAAGACTTAAAACTAAAACCGGAGCAACTATTCTGCTGAATGACAACCCTACAGCTCTAAATATTGTTAATTCAGAATCTTTACTTAGTTTATCAAACGTAAACAAAGTTCCCAAGAGTAAACCGACGGGGAATGCTTTTGCAAAAATATTTGGCAATTCATATGAAAGAGAAAGTATGGCCGTTTTAATTCCATAATCACCTGCCAATGTTTTTTTAATAGTGTTTAATAACATTTCAGGCGCAATCCAAACAACAGTAAACAATAAAATTGCTACAAATGTTGTCACCAAAACCTGATTAAAGATATATTTATCATATATAGATATTTTAGGAAATTTCATTATAATTCAAAATCCTTTCCTAAATAAAATTCTCTTGCAACAGGGTCGTTTGCAACATCTTCACTATTGCCTGCAACTTTAATTTGTCCATCAAAAATTACGTATGCCCTGTCAGTAATTGATAAAGTAGCCTTAGGATTGTGATCTGTAATCAAAACCCCAATACCTTTGTCTTCGGAAATTTTTCTAATATTTTCCTTAATATCACCAATTGCTATAGGATCGATACCTGCAAAAGGTTCATCCAAAAGCATAAAATCAGGACTCGCAGCTAACGCTCTTGCAATTTCTACCCTTCTTCTTTCACCGCCTGATAATGATACTGCCGCATAAGAACGTAAACGTAAAATTCCAAATTCACTTAATAGTTCTTCTAATTTACGTTTTTTTTCATCTACAGTCAACTTCTCATTCATCTCTAAAACAAGTTTTATATTATCTTCAACTGAAAGTTTTCTAAATATAGAAGCCTCTTGGGGCAAATAACCGATACCTGCCTTTGCTCTCTCATTCATCGGCCAATCAGAAATATCTTCACCGCCCAAAAATATATGTCCTTTATTCGGTTTTATTAGACCTACCACCATATAAAAAGTCGTAGTTTTACCTGCTCCATTTGGACCTAAAAGACAAACCACTTCGCCTTTATTTACATCAAATGAAATATCATTTACAACACTTCTGTCCCCGTATATTTTTATAAGATTTTTTGCCTCTATTCTCATCTAATACCCCTTTTGTTATATATATTTTATTAAAAAAAATTTTATAAATCAAATTATATACTTGAATTTCACAAAAAAAAAAGATATAATTAAGAATAGCAATATTATTGGAGTTAGATATATGAAAAAATTCGGATTCACTTTATTTGAAGTAACTCTTGCGCTAGCTATAATTGGTATAGTTTCTGCAATGACAATTCCGTCACTAATAAAAAATCATCAAAAAAATATCTATATAACATCACTACACAAGTTTTATAATGATTTAGGCAGCGCTGTAGAAAACTACATGTCAGAGCAACGTGTTGATAATCTTTCAGAATCTGATTTAGGTGGTAGCGCTGCAGGCTTAACAACTTTCGCTAATACATATTTTAAAATCGAAAAAAACTGCGGAACAAGATTATATCAAAATGAAAGTAACTATTGTTTTGCAAGATACTACAGGAGAATTAATAACAATAGCAATATAGATATGAGCTCTCGTAGTTGTAGCGTTGTTTTTGCGATGCCAAGCGGTATGTCTGTATGTATGAATACTCAAAATTGGGGACTGACTGCAGATGTTGATACTAACGGTCCGGATGGTCCTAACATTATAGGAAGAGACATGATTCAGGGTATATCTGTCAATTCAGACGGCAAAATAGAACCGATAAATACAAACGGCGATGGATATTATTTTGACCAAATATTGAAAAATAATTGGAAAATGAATTATTAAGTTTTGTAAATATATCCTCGATATATGTTATTTATATACTACATGTTGGAATACATGTAGTATAAACCATTTTCTTTTTCTTTATTTTCTCCTACACTAACCTTTTACCAAATTTTGCCGTTCCCCAAAAGAGCGGCTTTTTTGTTGACTAATTACCAACATAAAAATCATAATACGCAAATGTTTTACTTGGATTATCTTTTGAGTATGCCTTTAGAGTATAAAATCCTTTTTGATTAATTACAAAATAATCAGTAAAGTAATGAATTTCCTCATCCTTTAAACGAACATCTTTTGTCCAAATCAAATCATATCCTAGTCTGCCATAATCATTATCATTTTTTATTACTTGCAAATAAAGATATCTCGACTCAACTTTTTTGGGCATAAGAATAACATAATATATTCTTGAACCTATTGGAAACGATTTTTCATAATCATAAATATTTTTTTCGGTAATAGGATGACGATTTAAAAGTATACCTGCTTTATCTTGTCTATAAACACAAGCAGATAAAGAAAAACTAATTAAAATAAGAATTAATACAGCAAAAAGTTTACGCATAACTATTTATCCGATTTTTCTAATTCTTCAATTTTTGTCTGAACAGTTTTTGCAGTAGCCTCATCTTTGTTTTGAGTTAAAAATATTTTATAATTATTTAATGCTTCAGATTTATTGCCATCCTGCTCATATGCCAGCGCTAAGGCATAATATGCATATCCATAATTAGGATTTAAAGATATTACTCTATGAAAGCATTCTTTTGCTTTATTATTATTTTTATCAGCTGCATATACTAAGCCTAAATTAAACCAGCCGTCTGCGTAATTTGGATTTACCACTATTGATTTTTTATAATAACTTATGGCATTTTTATTATCATTTTTTAACTTATAAACATTACCCAACTTTAACAAAGTAACTTCATCGGCAGGTTTTATTTTTAAAGCATCCTGATAATTCTTAATAGATACATCATAATTTTTATCTTTATAATTGTTATCGCCTAATAATATCAAATCCTGATATTGCTTATTTTCTTGAGCTTCAGCAGCTTTCACAGAATCTAGCGATAAAACGACATCTTGAATTGCCCCTTCAGATTGTTGTGCATTTGATTTATTTGTTTTAGCTATAAATTTAGCAAATTCTTCACTATATAAGGTCTTATCAGGTGACATTGCGATAGCTTTTTCAAACATCTCTGTCGCTTTATCATTCATATCACATTCAGCATATGCTTTTGCAAGCCCATAATATGCATAACTATCTTGTGTATTAGCTTCTATTGACTTTTCAAACATTTCAATTGCCAAAGAATAATTATGTGCTTTCAGGAAAGTATCACCTTGCGCAACATATGCAGCGGTCAAATTCTTTTGAACATTTGCATTATCTTTTTCCTGAAGCAATTCTTTATACATACCGATTGCATCAGAATAATTACCTGTTGCATGTAACACCAAAGCTTTGTTAAATCTAATAGTATAATCACCTGGCTTGTTTACAAGAGCTTCATTATAATATTTTATTGCATTTGGATAATCTTTTTTCAAATGATAACATTCTGCCAAATCTTCAATAAGCTCTGTATTTCTATCGTTTTTTTGTAATTTTAGAGCTTTTTCATAATTTTGTATAGTGTCATCAATCCTATTCATTTTTCTGTAAACAACACCAATATTTTGATAAGCACGTGCATCATCGGGATATTTTGCAATATACATTTTATAATTTGCAATTGCAGCTTCATTTTTACCCATATCAGCAAGTAAATTACCATAATCAAGCCTTAAAACATTTAAATCCGGCTGCTGTCTAAACACAATATCATACTGAGCTAATGCTTGTTCATCTTTACCCAATTCCTGATAAGAAGATGCTAAGTTGATATGTGCAGAAATGTTATCCGGATCTAAATCAACCGCTTTTTCTAATATTTCAACTGCTTTCTCATAATTTTTTGTTTGATACAAAGCTGCACCATAATTTACATATTCTTTAAATGCAACAGGATTTTTAGCATAAAGCGCATCGTATTCATTTACAGCACTCGCATAATCACCGTTACTAACATAAGAAGCTGCAAGATTTTCTCTTGCTTCTTTATGTTGAGAATATGTAGCCAAAAATTTGTTATAATTTTCAATTGCACCTTTATAATCTCTTAACTGATAATCGACATTTGCAATATTCAAATAATTATAAATATATTCGGGACACATCTCCGTAACTTTTGTATAAGCACCAAGCGCTTCCTTATACTTTCCAAGATTTTCATATATGCTGCCAATACTAACATAAATATAACCATCAGACGGTTTTAGCGTTAAAACTTTGGAATAAATTTCAAGAGCTTTTTCATATTCACCAATTTCACTATACACTCCTGCCAATTTTGTCAAAATCATTACATCATTAGGAACAATGCCTAAAGCTTCATTTAATTTATCAACTGCTGTAGTATAATCTTCCTTATACTCAGCCGAACAAGCTTGTTGGTACAAATAATTTGCTTCAGGACTAACCGCATAAGCAGTGCCCGTAAATGCTAGTGTTAATAATATAGAACCTAATAACGCTTTATTAATTTTCATAAGATATTTAATGCTCCCTATATATCAACATTATAGCAAAAATTATATTTGTGTAAAGCTATGCGAATAAACTTCTTTATTCAGTAAAATCCTTGCAGCTTTTATAATTTCAGATTGTTCTTTTGATTTTTTATCAAAATCTATATCTTCAATTTCACCAAAATTACTAATCATATCTGCCAAATTAATGTATAAATTATCAATATCATTATTAGCTTTTTTGCTATCAAGCATTTTTAAGATACGCACAAGCTCCGTATCTTTTGCATCAAGAATAACTGCATCTAAACCTGCGCCATAAGCAAGCACCGCAAAAACACGATTTAGTAGCGGTCTCAATACCGCACCGTTTGAAATATTAGAAAGACCAATTACTGTTTTTACCGGCGGATCAAAACTTTCTTTTATCATTTTTATTGTATTTAAAGCCTCAACTCCCTGAGATTGATCAACACAAACAGGCAAAATTAAAGGATCAAAAAATATCTTTTGACTATCTAAGCCTCTTTCCAAACATTTTTCATAGATTTCAAATGCTATTTCTAATCTTCCGTCAGCAGATTTTGGAATCCCCGTTTCTTTAGACAAAGTAAGAGCAATTAGATTACTGTCATGCTTTAAAGATAAATCAATCAATCCTGACAATTTAGGTTCATCAACAGACGTACTGTTTATGAATGTTTTTCCTTTATCAAAATTCTCCAACCCATTTGTCATTTCTTCAATATTTGTGGTATCGAACGAAACATTCAGACTTGAATTTTCTTTCACCAAACAGGCAAGCCAAGATAAAATGCCAGATAAATTACCTTTTGCCGGACCTACATTTAAATCAATATAATCCATATTGCATTGCTGCAAAATCAAATTTTTTATAAATTCTTCATCACGCACATTTAACGCAGTTTTAACTGAAGGCGAGACTACATGAATATTTTCTCCAATCAAAATCATATTAATATTTTATCATAAAAATAGTTCTAAAGAATAATCTTTATATAGTCTTACAGGCTATTGACACAATCACTAAATACATTTATCATATAAATGTCGTTAAGTTTCTTTTTAATCTTTACAAAAATTTACATTCAAATTTATTAATTAGGGCGCAAATTTTGATAACTTAGTGTTTTAATACTACTAGAAAAATTTGTCAATACGTGTTAAAATATTATGCAATAAATAGTATGAAAGAAAAAAAGGAGAAGGTCTATGGCAGTTTTAACTACAAAAATAACAAAAACAAACCCGACAAAATCCAAATTTAACGATGAGTTTGAAAACTATTTAAAAAAACAATGTTTAAAAACAACTTTCAACGGTGTTGAATTAGAAACATTTTCTTGGTACAAAAAAGTTTTAGGATTAATATAAGATTAAGCAAATAAAAATTTTCATAATAAATAAAAACCACCCGTCATCGAAGGGTGGTTTTTATTTATATTCAACTATTTGTTTTATAAACACCTATTTTTGTTCAGTTTGTTGTGGTTGCTGAGGTTGAACCGGTTGTTGAACTTGGTGTTTTTTAGCCATTTTTTCTTGTTCTTTTTGATATTGTTTTTGTAATTTTATCATTTTGTCAATAGCTTTAGCTTCTCCAAAAGGCTTGTTAAAAGATTCAGGGTTAATTGTAACCATTTTTTCCCAACATCCGGGAACATTAGAATCTTTTCCACAGATGCAATTTCTCCAGGTTTCACCCGTTTTTTTATCAACAAGAATTGTCAACATATTTGGGCCACTAACTACTTCGTATCTGTTATTTTTTACACATTTACAACAATTTTGTCCTAATAAAGCAGCAAGTATCAAAATAGCTAAAACGATTAAAATATTTTCTTTCATATAAACCTCTCTTTTCTAAGTACGAGTATATTATACATACAAAAACAAGTTTTATCAATATATACACACATAGAGAATGAATTTAAACATAAAACCATGTACATTATTAATAATTGGAGAATTACTATGTATATATTTTTAAAATGGATTTTATTTGCATTAGCAATTATTTTTACAGCTTGGATTGTACCGGGTATAAGCATTGCAAATTTTGCAAGCGCACTATTAGCTGTAGTAATTATTGCTCTGATAAACATATCAATTAGACCGTTAATCTTGCTTGTTACATTGCCAATAAATTTTTTAACACTTGGTTTATTTACTTTTGTAATAAATGCACTTATGCTTTGGCTCGCAGGTTACATAACACCGGGATTAAGTGTAAACGGTTTTTGGAGTGCACTTTTAGGTTCTCTTGTATTGTCACTTATCGGAGTCGCTATAAATTACGAAAACAAAAAATAAGAATAATTATATAATTTTAAGCTATTATACAATCACACAATATACTGTAAAAGATTAAATAACAGATTTTTGGAGCCCAATAGAAAAAAGTAGGTCAAATTTATCTAAAGTGTACATAATAAAAATAATATAATAAAAACTTTTTATTTATAACCTTATTGGCGGCGGTAAGGACTCTGCCGA
>CAMPBE010000044.1 GCA_946636615.1 uncultured bacterium
TAAATTCTTGTAGCATATTTATACCTCGCCAAAATATTTTAGCTCGAACATATTTGAAAATCAAAATTGCTCATAAATCAAAAGGAAACTGTTTCCAATTTCCTTTTCTTTTGTTTATTTAATGTTCCTCTGTTATATATTTTGTTTATAAATTTTGTTTGTATAATTTTCTATCTGTGGAGTATCAATTTCGAAAACGTGTATTCTTGATGGTCCAAGTTCAACTGCGAGTTCTCCGTCTTTTGCCTGAATTATACTTTCTTTTCCGTATGTTGGTAAAAGATTTTCTAATTTTTGGGATGCTTTTAATGTTGGAACTTTTATATTGCAGGCAACAGGTCTGTTTACGTTTTTATTAGCTACAACGAGCAGTGTTTTGCCGTTTAAGTGTCTTGCATATGCTATAATTTGGTCATTTTTATCTTTTGTTTTTTCAAGTTCAATGAATGTTCCTTTATTAATTATATCAGCATATTTATCTTTAAGTTCAAATGCTTTTGTCATAAAGTTGCCGATTTCTGGCTCTTTGCCGCCTGGTTTTCTTGAATAATTGAATATATCAAGTCTACCCCTGTGTACAGTCATTTCGTGGTTATCTGTCTGTGTTACAGGATTTAATTTGTCTTCATAAGAGTATTTGTAATAGTCACCACTTTGGTATCCATCAACAATATACGGACTTAACATTGGTAATGTAGCCTGCAATCCCATAGTCAAATTGCAGTAATCAGCACCGCCGTGATACATTGGCGAAATATCATCATGTGTTGCGAATGAGCCAATTAGGGCTTTTCCTTTGGGGAGCTTATAGGACATATTTAATTGTTCTTTAACGTAATCCATAAATGTTTTTGCATCAGGCCATTCATGGAAAATATGGTATTGACCGTAAATCGTGTCAAATCCAGCGCGCAAAGAATCTTGAGGTCTGTCGTAAGGCATATTCGCTTGAGGTGAAGCATCTTCATAAGTATATGTTTCTGCAAGCCAGCCAAATTCAGGATCACGCATTCTTGAATATGGAATAATTACGTCCCAAAATTCTACAGGTTTCGCTCTTGCAACGTCAGCTCTTATACCATCTACGCCTAAATCTATACACATATCAACGTATTCTTTATGCAGTTCCAATAATTTTGGGTTTAATGTTCTTTTGCCTTCGTCTTCCCAAGGTTGGAACATTCTGATATCGTTCCATCCTTGAGGGGTTTTTGCCAATCCGTCACGTTCCATCGCCATCCATTCCGGATGTTTTAAGAACATATCGTATGATGCACAACTTGGTAAATCGAGTAAAACTTTTATGTTTCTTTTGTGACATTCATCAATAAATGCTTTAAATTGTTCTTTTGCGCTTCTTGGGTCATTGGGATCAGCAAGATTAGGATCAATTTCCAATAAATCTTTTGGTGAATATAATGAACCTGCAGTACCCATAGCTTTCATTTTTCCTGTCGGGTGAATTGGAAGAATGTGTATTGTATTGAAGCCTTGAGCTTTTACTTCATCAAGTCTTTCTATTGCGTTTATAAAGTTGCCGTGGACTTCGTTACCGTCGATATATTCATTTCTGTTTGTATCTTTTGCGTTGAACGTTCTTGGAATTATTGCAAGAATTTTTGCTTGATTATTGACAAATAATGATCTTAAATTATTATGATAATTTATTGGTTTTGTTGTTTCATATTTTTTTACGGCAGGAGTATTTTGAGTTGCAAGCTTATCAAGATAACTGTTAAGTAACCCTGAATTTGTGGTTTGTAAATTTGTTTTTGTCACCTGATTGGCGTCTGAATTGCCAAAATATACAGGTTTTATTATTGGAGTATATATATTAATAGGGCTGATCATTATTTATTACCTCCTTGCGGGGCTTTTAGTCTTCCTAAGAAGAATTGTGCTAAAACAGTTACTCCTAATAGTCCTGCACCTATGCCGCCAAATATCTTTAACCACTTTTTAGAGTTAAATACTTGTTGGCCTGTTTTATAAATAAGTTCATTTGGGGCAATACCTGTTAAAAGGAATTTTATATCTGAACTTGTATCGCCTACATTGCTTACTATGTGTCTTGGCTTCCAGAAATATTTTTCTCCGCCGATTTTTTCCATAACAAGTCGTCTGTAGTTTGTAACTTCGTTTGTAATATTATTCTTTTCCAATATTGATTTAGTTTCAGGATGAATTTCATCTCCAAACATAAATTTCATAGCATTTTGGAAGAAATATTTATCATTTGGAATATCTGTTGTTCCTTTTGGTGCTTTTCCAAGATAAGCATTTTTTATTTTACCGTTTTCTACTTCTAATGGCGAGTAATCTGTTGCAGGGTTTGGATTTCTTAGCATGTAGAATTTTATTGCATTATCGGAAGAATGACCTTCTAGTGTAATAATTTTACACAATTCAATAAGTTCTTCTCTTACCTCCCTTGGAACGGCGTTGTTATATGGTTTCATTGCGTTTGGATCGGTTGCAACTCGTCTGTAAAAATCAAGTGTATTTATTAATCTATAGAATGAGCTCTTTACACCTAAAAGTCTTTCTTCTACGAAGGCTTTTTGTATAGCTTTTGCACTTCCGAACTCGTCTTCTCCTGTGCCTGCTATAGCTCTGGCTGTTCTGGTGAATCCTGAGTCATTAATTTTTTGTGACCATTCTTTGAATACTGAGTTTACTGCTTCTTCATAAACCGTTTTATCCTTTTTAGGGTCATCGCCTTTGAGCATATGAGATGTCATGTCACTTGGTTTTATTTGTGAATTTAATGAAGCAATCTTTTCAACAAGTGTGTTCATAACTTTTTCATAAGAAGCTCTGTCTGATACGATATTTTCGATTTTTTCTCTTAAAAGATTTCCCATTAGATTTTTGTCAAATCTCGTTTTTTCTAGTTCCTTGTCAGTTATTCCAAATATTTTAATTAGGTCTTTTGAAACATTGTTCCAATAATTTGCAATAACTGTTTCCGGAGCAGAACCAGCTTTTAATAAAGCATATTCATCAAGTGCTAGTTGTCTTGCTCTGAATCCGTCAAATGCCAAAGCTGCTTTTTGTAAGGTTTTGAATAAATCAGCATCAAAAATTTTTGATTTCACTGCGTACAATTCTTTAAATATTGGATGTTTTTCTGTTGCTTGTGATGTAATAATACTTCTTATGTGTTTTAAATCTTCTGTATCTTCCGGATGTAGTTTATTGTATTCAACTGCTTTTTGAGAAATATTTAAAGTTATAGCTTTAACAATTTTGTTGAAAGAATCTGCTTTTGTTCCTTTTATAAATTGATTATCTTTGAATAAATTAACCATTCCTTCTTCATTAGGTATAACAGTATTAATAAATTCTTGTGAATATCCCTGTTTTTCAAATTGTTGTTTGATATTTTTACTGATATTTTTAGCAGTAGTCTCTGAAATATTATATTCACCGTTATAAATTATAGATTTTAAATCTTTTTTGAAGCTTTCCATTGTAACAGCATCCAAATCGTCTGTAAATGCGTCAACTAAAGCGTCATAAATGTTTGCATCAACGGGCTTATTCTGAAATTGTTTGTATACTGCTTCCAATTTCTTTTCAATATGTTTTGTTTGATATCTTTCGGAATATTTATTAACGTTGGTTAAGATTTTATCAGCTTTTTGATTTCTTACGTTATTCATATGGTTTATAAGATAAGGCTCTGTTGCGTTGCATATGAGAGCTGTCATAACAGGTGTTGCAATACCTGCCGTCAACATCCAAAGGGTGTTATTTTGTACGGCAAGTTTCCTCATCTTTTCCTGAATAAAATCTCTACGGTTTGGAATATCTTTTGGTACTCCTAATCTATCACCAATCTTATCTATTTGTTTATCAGAATATAAATCCCAAGGGATAAACTGTGGATCTTGATAGAATGGTTTTTTTCTGCCAAAGCTGTCTTGATATTCTTTTTGAACATTAACACCATGTATCAAATATGCAGGTAATTGAATTGCAATTTTTGGCCACAAAGCCATTGATGCCAAAAATGCACCAAGTCCTACAAATTCCATTCCTTTTGTCATTGGAGTATATCTTTTAGTGGTTAAGTATGATGCGATAGCAAGTCCGCCTCCCATTAGACCTAAGTCGTTTATTTTACCTAACTCATGGTCGTTTGCATCTCCCTTTGCTGCATGTTTTAGTGCCTTCATGCTGTATACAAAATTATCAAAAGTATATTTAGGAGAAGCGAGTATGTTTCCTGTTAGCAGCCTGCCTTTTCCTGCAAGTGGTTTTATAAATGTCCTGTTATCAAGCTCTCTTTGTATATCAAAATCCGGCATGGGCTTTGTAGAGGTCTGTTGTTGTACAGGCTTCTGTTGAATTGGTTTATTTATGTAATTTTGAATTAAGTTTGTGCCCATGTTAATTCTTTATATAGTTTTTGTTTTTGTCTATTACGTCTGAAGCTTTTGTATTTGATGGATTTTTGGAACTGTATACGGAGTTGATGATTCCCAATATTGTTGATGCTGCAGCTAATCCTATTAATATTTTGCCGCTTTGTTTTTTTATTCCGTTGCCTTGTCCTTCCCACAATGCTTTTGAAGCTTTAACTAAGTTTTTGCCAAAAGATTGAATTGATTTAGAAAATTCTCTACCTTTCCAGAATTTGAATGTCATTACGTTGAAGAAATTGTCCCAAGGCTCTTGAGCTGCAAGCGCAACACCTGTAGCTGCCCACAGATATGAAGAAATATTCTTTGCCAATGTAGATTTTACAACGATTTCTTTAATTCTGGGTTTAACTTCTTGGTCAGAGTCTTTTAAATTATCACCCATGCCGAGTTTTTTAGCTATTTTGTCATAATATCCGTTTCTTTTTTCGCCTTTTGATTCATCACCGTATAGCAAATCCCATCTCGGAAATTCTACACTTTCAAATACTTTATGATGTTCAATACTTGTGATATCAGTATCATTAATGTCATCTGGGAGTTCATAAATTACTTTTGCATATGGCTGTTCAATGTCAACGCCTGTAAGCATTTTAACCGGTTTGCTGATAAAAGATTTAGAAATATTCTTCATTATTCCGTAAAATAAAACTCCAAGGGCAAGTTTGTTACCGGTACTTCTTGCCATAACTCTTTGGAATGGAGAATAGTGTTTGCTTGCTCCGTTAAATATTGCCATTAACATACCGCTTCCAACCAAATACGGAACAGCTCCCATAGTTAAAAATTCATAGAAATTGGCATTCTTACTTCCGGTCATACCCTTAGCTGGGTAAACGGTAAACGCATTAATTAAATTGTCAACGTTAATTTTGGCTCTGTTAGCAAAATTATTTTTTAAAAGAGTGTCATGGCTATATTCAAGAACCTTTGGCTCTTTTTTGTCTGCAGAAAAGTTTATATAATTATTGCTACTATTTACCGGTAAAATCATTTTTACTCCACATCGATGACATATATTTAATAACCGTAAATATTATTTTTTGCCACTAACCAAATTGTCGATTTACAATTATTAACATTATTTAACCATATACAGAAAAGAAAATTGCAGTTCCAATTCCAATTATTAGGCAGTAGTATCCGAATATTGCAAGTGAAAATTTAGATATAAATTTCATAAAATATTTAATGCAAAGATATCCTACAACTCCGGACACAATAGTGCCTGCAATTATAGCATTCCAATTGTATTGTACGGCTTCTGCTATATCTATTTTAATCAAAGGGTATACCATTGATGCACCCAATATGATAGGAATACTTAATAAAAATGAATATCTTGCGGCGGTTACTCTGTCAAGTCCAAAAAATAAACCTGTTGCTATTGTCCAACCTGATCTTGAAAATCCCGGTAATGCAGCCAATCCCTGAGCCAAACCTATAAATATCGAACTTTTAAGGTTTACTTCTTTTTTTTCTGTAATTTTTTTAGATTTATATTCGCTATACAAAAGCGTAAAACCTGTTATGAATAATAAAATTCCGACAATAACAGGAGAGTATACAAGTTTTTCTGCAATCTCGTTTATAGGTAATGCAAGACATATTGTTAAAAATGTACCAATAATTATAAATAGTCCGATTTTTGCTTCACTATTGTCCCAATTCTTTGTTTTAATTGCGTTTATCATTGCTTTTATAATCTTTATAATATCTTTTCTAAAAAATATCAAAACAGCAATTAATGTTCCTAAGTGAACCATAATATCAAAAAACACTTCTTCATTTGATGTTTGGACTATTTCTATTCCTTTGAACACTTTATAAAAATTAGATGTAAAAACAAGATGAGCAGAACTTGATATTGGTAAAAATTCACTCAACCCCTGTACTATCCCCATTAATATTGCTTGTATTAAATTCATCTCTATCCCTTTAAACTATTCCTCATAATATGAGCAGCAAGATGTTTGAGTTTCCCAAACAGATATTTTGCTCAATTGGACTATTCTCTCTTTTAATCTGCTATATATAAAATATGCAATCATTTCACTTGATGGACTTTCGCCTTTGAATTCAGGCAGTTCGTTTATATCCTTGTGGTCAAGTATATCCAATACAGTTTTTAATTCACTTTTAAGGACTTTATAATCTATCAGTATATTGCTTTTGTCAAGAGTGTCTCCGGTTACATAAGCTTCTACCATCCAATTGTGTCCATGTTGATTTTCACATTCGCCTTCGTAGTTTAAAAGATGATGTGCTGCTGCAAAAAAGGCTTGAACTTTAATTTCAAACATTTTATTCTCCTTTTAATATGTAATCACAAAATTCTCTGACAGCACCTCTGCCGCCATTTTTTGATGCAATAAAATTAGCAACTTTTTTTACTTCATCAACTGCATCTTGAGGGCACCCTTTTAGTCCTACTTTTTCTAAAATACAAATGTCCGGCAGGTCGTCGCCCATATATGCAATTTCATCAAAAGTCAAATTATATTTTGATATAATTTCTTCTAATGTTTTGAGTTTATTTTTTGAGCCTTGATGAAGTTCTTTGATGTTAAGGTTTTTTGCTCTGTGTTCAACAGTTCCGTTTTCTCTTGCTGTAATAATTGCAGTGATAATTCCGGCATTATTAAGATTGACAATCCCTTGACCATCTTTTGCGTTGAATGTTTTATATTCGTGTCCAAATTCGTCAAAAGTAAGACTACCGTCAGTTAAAACTCCGTCAACATCAAATGCAGCTAATTTAATCTCATTTTTCATCTTTGTCCCTCATAAAGATTATATTATAAATATCATATAAAAGGACTATATTTATACAAAATATTTAAATTTTGTAAATTATGTACGTCAGATTTTGTATGCTAAACTTAACGTTTAATGATATAAATAGTTTTAAGAATTACATAAATGCTTCAAATTGTGAAGATTTTGTTTTGAATTTATCAAATATGAATATTTTTGAAAGCATTAAATTTGTAGTACTTTCTTCAGCTTATTATTCCCAAAAATTTCCTGAAGATAAATTGAAATGTGTTGTAAACTCTGAAGATGTAAAATCTCTTATTTCCTCTTTTGATGTGAAAAATCTGGAATTTGTATAAAAGATAATTGTGTTAATTATTTAATCTTTTTTCTTCATCTTTGATGTAGTTTACGAGTTTTTCAAGATTTTTGTCTTCAATCGCATTAATAAGCTCTGTAACTGATTTGATTTTGCCAAGAGCAAAACTTGTTTCTGCAATCAAGACACAGTCATTGCAAAGTCTGTAGCCTTCATATTCTATCGAACCTGCGAGACATTTATTTTCGCCGCAGCAGTCACAATCAAAATTTTCATCGACGATATCGGGGTTATCTTCAATATCATCAATTCTCATTTGTTCAACTACAGCTTGCATTTCTTCAATTATTTCTTTTTCTGATTTCATTATTTTATTAAATCCTTCATCTTTTTGACTGCTTCAGGTAACCCTGTAAATACTGCTCTGGAGATTATGCTATGCCCAATGTTTAGCTCATATAGGCCTTCGATTTCATGCATTCTGTGAACATTTTCGTAATTCAATCCGTGCCCTGCATTGACTTTTAAGCCTAAACTTTGTGCTAATTCAGCGGATTTCTTTAGTTTTTGAAATTCTTCTTCTTCCTCTTTATAACCAAAACATTCAGCATAAGCTCCTGTGTGCATTTCAATAAATTGTGCACCTGTTTTTGCTGAAGCTTTTACCTGTTCCTCATCGGGATCAATGAAAAGGCTTACAATTATACCTGCATCTAACAAAGGCTTTATAAATTCCGTAACTTTATTAAATTGACCTGCAACATCCAGCCCACCTTCTGTCGTGATTTCTTGTCGTTTTTCGGGAACAAGACAAATTGAATGAGGCTTTATATCCAATGCAATTTTTTGAATATCATCTGCCATAGCCATTTCAAGATTTAATTTAGTTTTTATAGAATTTATTAAAGTGTAGACATCTTCATCTTTAATATGTCTTCTATCTTCTCTCAGATGAGTTGTAATTGATGTAGCTCCATTTTCTTCTGCAATTTCGGCGCCTTTGATAACACTTGGTTCAATTCCGCCTCTGGCATTTCTCAATGTTGCTATATGATCTATATTTACACCTAATAACATATTTACCTCACTTGTTTTTTGTTTTTACTTATTGACAATAGTGCAGTATATGACGGTAAAAGTGTTGTTTTTCCGTCTTTGGAAGCTATATCTATTGCTTGCTTTATATTTGGTTCTATAATAATTTTTTCTTGCGGAATTCCTGCATATTTTAATCTCGTTGCCATATCATTTGCTCTTATGCCTGATGTTATAACTAATTTTTTTGCATTTTTTAATTGCTCAAAATCGCTGTCCCAAAGCCAGGATATATCACGACCGTCTGCATAGTTGTCATTTATTGCGATAACTATATTAGAATTTAAGTCAACTGTTTTTAAAACTTCACTAGCACCTGTCGGATTTTTGATGAGCTGAATTAATACAGGGTTGCCGTTAATAATTCTTTTTTCTGTTCTTCCAAATATTGCCTGATAACTATCTAGTGCTTTTTGAATTTCTGTTTGATTTAATCCGTTTTCAAATCCGAAAGCGATAGCTGCGAGTGCATTGTATGCGTTGTATAAACCTGCGAGATTTACTTTGAATTGAAACTTTATTCCCTTTATATTCAATTCGATTTCTGAATAATCATTATATACTTTTGCCTTAGCCGGATAGTCACAATCAGGCCTTTTGTAGCCGCAATTTTCGCAATAATAATGCCCTTCTTGTGCAAAAAATTGTTTTGAATATTTTAGCGGGCTGTTACAAGTACAATTAAAAACTTCAGACGGAGCATTTGATTTGTGTTCATATGATGTATCGTATTCAACATTTTCAAACCCGTAATATACAGCATATTCAGTATTGTTGAATGTTGAAACAAGCGGATCATCAGCATTAAGAATTAATTTTAATTTTGGATTTTTTGAAATTGCATCTTTGATAAATCCTGCAGTTGTGTTCAATTCGCCGTATCTGTCAAGCTGATCTCTGAATAAGTTTGTAACAACTAAATAATCAGATTTCATGTAATCGTATAATTTTGTTAAATATGCTTCATCAGACTCAATTACTGCGTAATCGTATCTTTTAAGAGGGCGAATTTTTAAGGCAAAAACGTTTGCAACACCTGTTAACATATTTGCACCTTCAAGATTGTGAACAACTTTTTGGTGTGCGGTCTCTAAGATATGAGCAATAATACCTGATGTCGTGGATTTACCGTTAGTACCCGTAACTGTAACTATTTCATTTTTTATGTATTTAGAACAGTATTTCAAAAAGTCGGGGCATAATTTTAGTGCAAGCAACCCTGTGAAAGATGTTCCGGAACTGCGAGCCAATAATTTTATGGCAATATGTGAAAGTTTTGCAATAAGTAATGTAGTATAAAATCTAAATCTCATGTAAAATAGTCCTTTAGACGTATTCCCCTTATCTCTGAAATATTATAATATAAAAGAGTTACTATGTACATATTTATTGCAACAATTTTTATAGCTGAGTTAATAATCGCTTTTAGTATAATAAATCTTATAATTAAAGCGGACAAGAAAATCTGTGACATAAATGATTGTATCAGTGAATTTAATCCGCTTGCAAAAACTTGTATGCAATATGTCAGATGTGTTTCTACATCATTTTTTACTAATGTAAAAACAGGCATTGATTTTATAAAAAAGCATCAGGAAAAAATTTGGGTAAAAGCAATTTCCACCTCTGCAATATACTTAATGCTAGTTTTATTTAGAATTAAAAGAATAAAAGTTAAAAAACTGTTTAATCTTGTTGGCGTAATTGCTGATATAGCGCTTGATTTCGTGGTTTAACTTGTAATTCAAACGAAAATATGTTAGTATGTAAAAATAAAAACTGAAAGATGAGGTTAATGAAATGAGTAAAAATAAATCATTAATGTTTGGAATGGGGCTTATTGCAGGTGTAATCGGCGGAATCGTTGCCGGTGTTTTGTATGCTCCAAAATCCGGTGAAGAATCAAGAAAACAATTAAAAGATGCAGCTTGTGAATTGTACGAAAAACATTCCCCAGCTATTAATGAAGCAAGAAAGCAAGCACTTGAAAATGTTGATTTGATGAAATATAAGCTTGAAAGACAATTAAGAAAATTCAATAATATGATAAAATCAAAGAAACTTATGAAAGCAAAAGAACTAGAGAAAGATAACTACAATTTTTAAGGAAAAATTATGGAACTATCACAAATTGCATTAAATAACGGATTAACATTTTTAGCTTGTGCTACAGGAATAATTATTCTTGTGGTTGGCGGTTTTTTGGTTAAGTTGTTAATAGATTTGTCAAAATTGGCAAAAAATTTGAATGAAACAACTCAAATTGTAAATACGGAATTGAAACCGACATTAGAAAATGTTAATCAGACGTTAAATTCAATAAACGTAATTATTACTAACACAAACAATGGTGTTGGTGATGTAAAAACTGCTATAGGAAAAGTTGTAGATAAAACAAAAAAGATCTCAGGATCTTTAATTGGCGGTGCAATAAACGGTTTTGTAACCGTATACAAATTATTCAAAAAATAGCCTTTTAGCAGGGTTAAATTTTATCAACTATCTAGCATAATGAAAACGAAAAGGAGAAATTTATGTCAGCAGGAAAATTTTTAGCAGGCTTTTTGGTAGGCGGTGCAATCGGTGCCGTTGCAGGTATATTATTAGCACCAAAATCAGGTGAAGAAACTCGCCAAATGTTAGCAGACGGAGCAAAAGAAGCTTTAAGCAAAGCTGATGAAACCGTAAAACAAATCCAATCAAAAGCCGATGATGTTGTATCTGATATGCAAAAAAAAGGTGAAGAAATAAAAGAAAAACTTCAAGACCTCATCAATAAGCAAAAAGATGATGCACAAGAAGCTTAATTGCTTTATTAACAAAAAGCGAGCCTTTTCCTTAGGCTCGTTTTTTGTGTTTTTATTTAACATCCCAGTCTAATTTCTTCAAAATCTATGTAAATTCTGTATCCTAATATTTTGCAGATTAATTTCATTTCTGTATATCTGAGAGAATCTTTTGCGAGTTTGTGAGATAGCAGGCTTTGTGAGTATTTTTTTCCGCTAAGTTCTGACATTTTTTCTGCTAATTTTGTTAATGTCATGCTCTTAGATGCGAGCATTAATTTTACTTCTTCTTTCAAATCCATAAAAATAATTATACATACATCTTGCACAAATTATGAATATATGTCATAATCATGAATATAATTAATATTATATGAATAATATGCATAAAATATTAATATGATTAATGAGGAATTGGGAAATATGAAAAAGCGATTAATATTTGCATCGATAGTTGTTCTTGCATTGGGCTTAGGTGAAACAGGCTTTGCTGCGGATAGTGACTTATTGTCCTCTCGCCCCGTTTGGGAGAGAGTTAGAGAGAGGGGCTTAGTCACAGGTTTTGCAACGGATATGTCATTACGAGGAGCCGAAGGCGACGTAGTAATCCCATCAAATAATGTCATTACGAGCGAACAAAGTGAAAGTAATAATCTTATCAATAATGATGTCATTACGAGGAGGGTTGGAACAACCCGACGTGGTAATCTCATAAATAATAATGAGATTGCGACGTCATTCACTTCGTTCATTCCTCGCAATGACAGAATGAAAAATGGTTCTCCGACAGGTTTTGCATCTGATATTGATCCTGAGCATATCGG